>CAXBOL010000674.1:0-3420 GCA_963977295.1 uncultured Opitutaceae bacterium | reverse complement strand
AACCTCAGGCACGTTTAGCAGCACTTTTTCCGCTTCGCCGGAATATTCCGCGGCATATTCCGGCGTAGATCCCAGAGGGAAGCTCATGATCACCCGGAAAAGTCCTCGGTCTTCCGCCGGCGTCAGCTCACGTTGCAGGTTGGAGTAAAACCAGGGTCCGGCGGCACCAAAAACGGCCACGACCAATAGCACCAAGCCCTTGTGTCGCAGTGCTGCCGCCAACATGCGGGCAAACCCTGCATTTATTTTTTCAAAGCCCGGTTCAGTCACGCGATAAAACCACCCGTGGGTCATGTGCCCATCCTTGCCCTGCCGTCCGCTGAGAAGGCGCGAACACAACATCGGCGTCAGCGTGAGGGCGATCAAACTCGAGACCGAAACCGCCACCGCCAAGGTGATACCAAACTCGTAAAAGAGTCGACCCGTCTGCCCCGACTGAAAGGCGACCGGCACAAATACGGCAATCAAAGTCAGCGTGGTGGAAATCACCGCAAAGGCCATCTGCCTCGCGCCAAAAATCGACGCATGGATCGGGGCCTCCCCGTCCTCGATCCGCCGGTAGATGTTTTCCAGCATCACGATGGCATCATCCACCACCAACCCCACCGCCAACACCAAGGCCAACATGGTCAGTAAATTCAGGCTGAAATGCATCGCCTGCATGACCGCAAACGATCCCACCAGGGAAACCGGAATCGCCAGCAGGGGAATAATGGTCGCTCGCCAGTCCCGCAGAAAGAAAAAGATGGTCAGGATCACCAGTCCGCCGGCGATGTAGATCGTCGTGTAGACTTCGTGAATCGATCGGTCCACGAAGATGCTGGTGTCATACGCCACATCGAGACTGACACTCTCGGGCAGATTGCGACGAATCTCGGGCAACAACGCTTTCACTTCATCGGCCAGTCCCAGCAGATTCGCTTGCGTTTGTTTCAACACGAACATGCCGATTGTCGTCCGGCCATTGAAGAATCCTTTCCGCCGATAGTCGTTGGCCCCGAGTTCTACCCAGCCCACATCCGAGAACTTGATCTGCGTGTCGCCTCGCGTTGCGAGCACCAGATTTTCGTAGTCCGAAATATCATTCATCCGCCCCTCCAAGCGCATGCTGAACTCACGAGTGACCGACTCCAGTCGTCCGCTTGGCACATCCACATTTTGCTGGCGCAACGCGCGCTCGATATCGCCCACGGTCAATTCGTGCGCCGCCAACCGATCGGGACTCACCCACAACCGCATGGCAAACTCCGGCGATAACACGCGCACCCGCGAAACCCCCGGCACCGTTTGTAGGCGCTGAGCCACTACGCGCTCCGCCAGTTCGGCCATCTCCAGCACACTGTATTCGTCGGAGTTCATCGACAACGTCATGACCGGATCCGCATCGGCATCGGCTTTCTCGACTTCCGGTGGATCCACCTCGGTTGGCAAACGGTCGAGCACCCGGCCGACCTTATCCCTTACGTCGTTGGCCGCCTCATTGATGTCACGGCGCAAATCAAATTCCAACGTCACATCGCCCCGGCCTGCCCCGGCGTTCGAACGCATGATCTTGATGCCGTCGATGGACGATAATTCGTCCTCCAACGGATCAATGATCTGGGTTTCAATCACTTCCGGGGCTGCCCCGGGATAGTTCGCCTGCACCGAGACTATCGGAGAATCTATACTCGGATATTCCCGCACCGGCATCCGCTCGTAAGCGATACTCCCGATCAGCAATATCACCATCGCTAACACGATGCAAACGACCGGCCGCTTGATGGATACGTCGGATAATAACATGGCGGGAGAATCAGGTATTAAACCTCGGCCTACAGGTGCCGGGCTTCAAAACTGGTGCGCACGGGTTGCGGGTTCACTGGGGCACCGGGAAACAAAATCAAGGCGCCCACCCCGGCTGCAACCACCTGAGTGCCTTCCGCCAAAGCGCCTTCCGTCGGGTTCACTTCGACCCAACCCTGGGTGCGCAGTCCCGTTTTCACCGTCACAAAATTAGCCACCTTTCCCCCATCCTTTTCCAGCACCGTGATGATCTGAATCCCTCGCGGCCCCGCCAGCACCGCCCCTTCGGGCACACAGAACACGTCTTGCCGCGTTTCGAGCACCACTTCGATATTGGCAAACATCCCGGGTCGCAATTGAGGCGCCGGATCTTTGAGAATCGCCTTCACCTCCGAGGCCCGCACCGAGCGATCGATAGTGGAACTGACAAAATACACTTCGCCGGTAAAGACGTCTTCCTCCGCCCCAGACTCGGCGCGGCGTGTCTTCACCCGCGTCAGGGTGCCGGGCCGCACTTTGCCGATGAAACGCTCTGGCACTTGGAACGTGATCTTCAACCGACTCAGATCATCGATCGTCGTAATGGCGGACGACGGTGTCACATAATCCCCAGGGGAAATCGAACGTGCGCCCACCACCCCGTCAAAAGGGGCTCGAACTTCGGTTTTTTCCAGGCGCAGACGAATCAGCGACAACTCCGCTTCGGCCGCCGAGAACTCTGACCGGGACCGATCCGCCTCCGATTGAGAAATCGTCTTCGATTGGCTCAAACTTTCACTGCGTTCCACGTTGAGACGGGCCAAATTAAACCGAGCTTCGATCTGGGCGGCTTGCGCTCGCAATTCTTGATCGTCGATTTTGAGCAGCAGATCACCGGCTTTAACTTTTTGACCTTCCTCGAAGAATATCCCCCGGACGATGCCGCCGATCTCAGCCCGCATAGCGGCCGATTCGTTGGCCGCTAACGAGCCCACCAAATTGAGCGTTTCCGCCAAGTCTCGCTTTTCGAGGGTGATAACTTCCACCACCTGCGGTTTGTTCGCATTCGCTTTCCCGGCCGCTGCGCCGCCGACGGCCACTCCAGTCTCTTTTTTCCCACACCCCAACCCGCACAACAGACCGACTACCAACAACAGAGAAGCAGGGCGATGCAAGATGGGGGGCATTCGAGTGACATCCCTAAGTCATCTGTTTTCGAATGCAACCATGGTCGAAAGCGATTTTCAGTGAACCGTTTAAGGGGCATTCATCGCTTTCTCGGTCGTGCTCAGGCGGTCTCCGCACCGTAAGCCGCGCTATCGAGCAGTCCGTCCAAATCGGCCGGGGCCGCCAGTCGCACCTTCATGATCCAGCCCTCGCCAAACGGATCTTGATTCACCGTCTCCGGGGTCGAATCAAGGGTGTCATTGACCGCCAACACTTCTCCGCTCACCGGCGCATAGAGATCGGAAGCCGCTTTGACCGACTCCACCACTCCAAAAACGTCACCCACGGCCAAGGTATCCCCGACCGCGGGCAACTGCACGTATGTGATGTCGCCCAAACTGCTTTGCGCGTAATCGGTGATCCCAATAAGGGCCTCGCCACCTTCGGTGGTCTTCACCCACTCGTGGGATTTCGCGTAATGTAAGTCTG
>CAXBOL010000673.1:0-3421 GCA_963977295.1 uncultured Opitutaceae bacterium | reverse complement strand
CGGCCATGTCGGCAAGACGCAGGACTCCACGGCGGCCCCGGTGCAGAGCGTTGGGTTTATCGTCACCCTCCAACGCAGCGTAGAATGGGCCGCCACCGGCCACGTTACTCAACCCGTGCCCGCCGACTTCCCGACCGCCTACAAAACCAGTATCCGGTCAGCCCCCGGCACCAAATAGCGCAGCGGCCAACACACCCGATCCACCGGCTTCACCACCAAGTCAAAAAAATCGGCCGATCATAAAGCCCGACCCAGCACATTCCCCCGGCCCGCGCCCCTCCCGATGGGGTGGGCTCCAACCCGATACCGCCAAATTTTTTCCGCAACATCGAGACCAAGGGATTTGCCAATCCCGGCGACTCCGGAGATTTTCCTCTGCAACCCCATCCCGAAATGAAATATTCCCTGCGTCATCTGCCCCTCCTCCTCGCGTGTGCCACCTTCGGCTTCGCACAATACGATATTCCGGGTCTCAAGACCCTCGCCATCGGTGATCCGGCCCCCGACTTCAGCCTGCCGGGCATCGACGGTAAAACTCATACCCTCGCCGACTACGCTTCAGCCCCGGTGTTGGCGATCGTCTTCATGTCCAACCACTGCCCCGACTCCCAGGCGGCGGAGGGTCGCCTCAAACAATTGGTCAAGGATTTCGGACCGCGTGGCCTGGCACTGGTCGCCATCAATCCCAACAACCCTGACGGTCTTCGCGCCGACGAACTTGGGTATTCGAAATATAACGACAGCTTCCCGGAAATGATTCTCCATGCCCAGGAGCAGGGCTTCAATTTCCCTTACCTCAATGACGGCGAAACCCAGCGCACCGCCAAAGCCTATGGCTGTCTCGCGACCCCGCATTTGTTCGTTTTCGATGCCGCGCGGAAGTTGCGCTACAAGGGTGAGCTCGATAACTCACGCTTTGCCGATCCCGCCACCGTGACCAGCACGGCCGGCCGCGATGCCGTGGCGGCCTTACTCGGCGGCAAACCCATCACCATCGCAGAAACGAAACCCCACGGCTGTTCCACCAAATGGATGGAAAAGAGTGCCGCCGTGGCCAAAGAAATTGAGCAATGGCAGAAGGTTCCAGTCGACGTAGAGATGATCGATGCCAACGGCGTCGCCGCGTTGCGCCAGAACGGCACCGACAAGTTCCGCCTGTTCAACGTCTGGGCCACGTGGTGCGCGCCCTGCGTCGATGAATTTCCGGAGCTCGTGAAAACTGCCCGCAAATTTGGCATGCGCAAGTTCGAGATGATCACCATCAGTCTCGATGCCCCCCAGCACCTGGGCAAAGCCAAAGCCTTCCTCGAACGCCACAATGCCTCCATCCCGACCCGAATTCTGCCCACGTTGAAGGCCGAGGGGCGCACAACCAACAGCTATCTCTACGCCGGGGCCGATCAATCCGCCCTCGTCGCCGTCCTTGATCCCGAGTGGCCAGGCCCCATCCCGCACACCGTCTTGGTCGCGCCCAACGGCGAAATCATCTGGCGGCACAATGGCGTCGTCGATGGCGACGAACTCCGGGAGACCATTCTTGCTGCCATGGGCCGGTTCTATCTGCCCAAATAACCCCATCCGGATCCACCGCGCTGCAACCTGCCGTCGTTCCATGTTAAACCGTATCCTCAACACTTGGGGCGCTGCCTCGTTGATCCTGGTAAACACCCATGCCTTCGCCAGCACCCCGGACTTCGTTTACCTCGACTATCTGGCGCTGGTGCGAACACGGCAGGACTATCGGGACGGTAACGCGGCCGCGCGACAACAGGTGCACAAAGTGGTGACACGAGCTGAAACGTCACTTATCGCCCCGATCACTTCGGTAATGGACAAAACCGGCACCGCCGCCAGCGGCGATCCCCACGACTACTTCACCATTGCGCCTTACTTTTGGCCTGACCCGGCCAAGGCGGATGGTCTCCCGTTCATCCGCCACGACGGCAAGGTCAACCCGATGGCCCGCGACGAATCGACCGACTACAACGCCAAGGACGCGTTGTTCGATAATCTCCCCGTCCTGGTCGACGCCTATTTTTTCACCGGCAACCCGGCCGACCGCGATCGCGCCTTGGTTTGGCTGGACACCTGGTTCGTCAATCCGAAGACCCGGATGAATCCTCACCTCAACTACGCTCAAGGTATTCCGGGTGAGAATGACGGTCGGTGTTTCGGCATTATCGAATGGACCGGGATCGGAAGTCTGATCACCGCCGTGCAACTGCTCCAAGCGGAGGAGGCCCTTCCTGCCGTATTGGCCGACGGCGTCCAAAAATGGTTTTCCGACTACGCGCACTGGTTGCAGTTCAGTGAACTCGGACAGGAAGAAGGCACGCGACTCAACAATCACGGCACGTGGTATGACGTGCAGCTCGTGGGCCTCCTGTTGTTCGTCGGGAAACCCGATGAAGCTCGCGCCGTGCTCGAGGCCGCTAAGACCCAGCGCATTGCCACCCAAATCGAGCCCGACGGCAGCCAACCCCACGAACTCGCCCGCACCAAGAGTCTTTCCTACTCGTCCATGAACCTGAAGGGCTTCGTGCAACTCGCCACCTTCGGCCAAAAGCTCGGCGTCGATCTCTGGGGTTACACGACGGTCGACGGCCGCAGTATCCGCCGCGCCTTCGCTTTCCTCGAACCCTATTACAGCGGCCGAGAACTCTGGTCTCACCCCCAGCTCTCCGACCTCGAAGACGGCCTCCGCAGCCTCAAGACTTTCGCCACCTCCACCGAACGCCGCTTCGGCCCCATCGCACCTTAACCCTCCAAATTTTGTAAACCACAGATGAACACAGATAGACACAGATTCAATGCCACCAAACCAATTTCCAACCTCCCAAGATCCATCCACCTAGGTTCCATCGCGTAGTCGGTAGACGAAGCCATCTGTGTCCATCTGTGGTTAAACAACAGCAGGCTGACGGCCTTCGTGTTATAGCGTGGTCTCACCCTGCGGGATTCATGGTTAAAAAATACCAGTCCTCACCCTCTTATGAAATCATCCCTCCGGCCGTTCGTCATCGGCTGCACGCTCCTCGTTCCTCTTATGCTCGGATCCCCTTCCGCCTCAGCCGCCCGTAGCACGCTCAATTTGAATCCCGATTGGCGCTTCATTCGCGATCACGTTCCCGGCGCGATCGCTACGAAATTCGACACGTCCAGTTGGCAAAATATCAGGAATTCACCTTGCCCGTCAGTGACCGCGATAAACGCGTCTACCTCGAATTCGAAGGGGTGCGCCAGATCGCCGAGGTGTTCCTCAACGGCACCAAGCTCGGCGTCAACAAGACCGGCTTCATCCCCTTCGGCTTCGACCTCACCCCCCATCTCAAATTCGGCGAAACGAACGTCCTGGTGGTCAGTGCGGACAACCGTTTCCTGCCCTACCTCGAGGGCGACACCCCGTGGCATCACCCCAATT
>CAXBOL010000672.1:0-3422 GCA_963977295.1 uncultured Opitutaceae bacterium | reverse complement strand
ATACGACTCGGGATCTCCCGCGGCACACCCGGCACAATGGGACCGAACGGGGCATACGGTGCAAAGTGGGTTCCGGCGGTGACAGATGGTCGCGCCGAGCTCCATCATGGCTTGGTTGTGATCGCCGGGAGACTCGAGGGTTAGGAGCGAATCGGCCAACGGCGTAAAGACCTTGGCGGCGGCGGTGCCGTCGCGAAACGGAGTGGGATTGGCCGTCAGGCGGGCGAGGATCCGCACCACGTTGCCGTCTACGCAGGCGGCGGGCTGATTAAGGGCGATGCTGGTGATGGCGGCCGCGGAATAGGGGCCGATTCCGGGTAATTGGCGCCATTCGTCGGGCGTGACCGGCGGTTGGGGGAGGGCGACGTAGGCCCGGGCGAGTTTGTGCAGATTGCGAGCGCGAGAATAGTAACCGAGCCCCTCCCAGAGTTTCAGCACGGTGGCCTCATCGGCGGCGGCCAGGGCCGCAAAATCCGGTAAGACGGCGAGCCAGCGGGCGAAATACGGCAACATCGTTTTCACCTGCGTTTGCTGCAGCATGAACTCGCTCACGACTGTTTTGTAGAGCGAGGGGGACTCTCGCCAGGGCAATTGCCGGCGGTGCGCGTGATACCAAGCGAGCAAATCGCGCCTGAATTGGGGAGGATGAGAGAGAGTCGATGCAGCCACGATCGGGTGAAGAGAGGCCAAAAATGCGGTGACGCGAGGCCTGAGATTGTTTTTGTGCTCTGGACCGCATTGATAGCAAATCACTTATGGCCAAGAAAACTCCCGTTGATCCCGACGCGCCCAAGACGCTCAGCACCTACACGGTTAAGCTGAACGAAGGGCAGATGGAGAAACTCGAACAGGCCTGTTTGCGCAAGGGCTGGGATCGGACCGAGGTCGCCTACGCTCGGTTCGCGTTTAAGGGCCCCAAGGTGAATGTCACGGGCTACACCAGTGGCAAAGCGTTGGTGGCAGGCAAGGGGACCGAGGAGTTTGTGACCATGACCCTTGAACCCGAAGTCACGGGCGAAGTGCGGCTCGGCTACGACGAGGAGCTCAATCCGGAGTGGTATGAGCCACACGCCGGGATGGATGAAAGCGGTAAGGGCGATTTCTTCGGACCAGTCGTGGCCGCCACCGTCATCGCAGACCGCAAAGCCATCGAAGCGTTGATCGCGGCGGGCGTGAAAGATTCCAAAAAAATCGCCGATCCGCAGATTCTTAGACTCGACCAAATCATTCGCAACACGCGGGGGGCGACGGTTGAAGTGTGTTATTGCGGCATGGAGAAATACAATGAACTGATGGCGCGGCCGCGGGCCAATTTGAACAGTCTGCTCGCGTGGATGCATGGCATAGCCTTGATCAAGGCGTTGGAGAAGCAACCCGTCGCCCGCGGGCTGTTGGACCAATTCAGCAAGACGCCGCTGGTGCAGAACGAATTAAAGCGCAAAAAAATCACGGGTTTCGAATTGGAGATGCGGACCAAGGCCGAATCTGATCCGGTGGTTGCGGCGGCTTCGATTGTGGCCCGGGCTGAGTATGTGCGCATCATGAAAAAGCTCTCGGAGCGGTTCGGCAAAACGCTACAGAAAGGCGCGAGTGCGATGGTCAAGACCCAGGCCGTAGAGATCATGGATAAGTTTGGAGCGAAGGCCTTGGGCGATTACGCGAAGCTCCATTTCCGGACCGCCTACGAGGTCGTGAAAGACGCAGGTCGCCTGCATGAATTGCCGCTCAAAGAACCCTCGGAACGGACGGAGTGGAAACGATGATCGTGGTCCCACCGCTTCAATCCCAAATTTGAATCATGCCGAAACGTCGCCAACTTCGCGGATTCGACCTCAAGCAACTTGACGGTTATGAGTGTTTAATCGGAGTCGACGAAGCGGGTCGGGGGGCTTTGGCGGGACCGGTTTCAGCGGGGGCGGTGCTGGTGACTCGGGAGTTTTTGGACGGACCCTGGGTGGCGGCGAACCTCAGACGGATCAACGATTCCAAGCAACTCACCGCCGCCGAACGGGACCTGCTGTGGTTGGATTTCGAGGCACTCATGGCGGAGCGCCAGATCCACGCCCACTATGCCATGGCGGAGGTGGCGGAGATCGAGCAATTCAACATTCTGGGCGCGACCAAATTGGCCATGCGTCGAGCCTTGGAGGGGATTTTTCCGCCCTCGGCTTTTGTGCATAAACGTGAACCCGATCTGTTTGCGACGGCGGAAGAGGTGGCGAGTTTTCAACCCACGGTGTCGGCGCGGATCTTGGTGGATGGGCTCAAACTCAAGAACTTTCCCTATCCCCACGATGGCATCGTGCATGGCGATGCCCGGTCGCTGTGCATTGCGATGGCCTCGGTGATTGCGAAAGTGGCGCGGGATCGGCTGATGGACCGTTTACATGTAAAGTTTCCCGATTACGGCTTCATCAATCACAAGGGATACGGCACGGAAGAACATCGGGAGGCGATTTTGAGGGTGGGACGTTGCGTGCATCATCGCGCGACGTTTTTGCGAAAATTGATGGCGACCCGAGTCGACCCGAAACAGGAGGACTTGTTTGGGTGAACTTCAGCCCGGGAGATAGGCTGAGTTCTCCGCGCTCCGAATCCAGGGAACCCAGGTTTGAGTTTCCCTTTCGGCCGCGGCTGTTTTCACTCCAACGCTCGTAGTCAACCTACCGACATGAATACACGCCATGCCTCCTAAGAAGCACACTTCACTGGATCGAGTTTTGGGACGTTTGGATTCCCTGGACTCCGTCAATCTCACGAACTTGGTGCAGCGTTTGGCGAGAGAGCGTGGGTTGTTTGAGGATATTTTTAATACCCTGCAGGAAGGCGTTTTGGTAATCACGCCGGATGGGGAAATCGAATACGCCAACGCGGCCGCCCATCGGTTGATTGGGCTGAACAAAGACGAACTCTCCGGTCAACTCCTGTGGCGACTGGTGCCGGGATTACGTCCATCGCTCGCGGTCTCGATGGAAGATGGCGCCATGCCGATTGTGGCGCGCGAATTTGAACTGACTTATCCGGAGCCGCGCACGGTTCGGCTCTACATGGTGCCATTTCAAAGTGAGAATGCGGGTGATCGTCACCGTTTTGCGGTGATCTTGTCGGATGTGACCCGCGACCGGGCCTCGACCGAGGAGCGCATCGAAAATGAGCGCACGTCCTCGATTCTGTTATTGGCCGCGGGAGTGGCACACGAATTGGGTAATCCGCTGAATTCCCTCAACATCCACCTTCAGTTGATCGAGCGGAAATTGAAACGCTTGCAAGGTGACACCCGTGAGGTGGAGAAGCTGACCGATTCGATTGCGGTTTGTCGGGATGAAGTCCGCCGCCTCGATGGAATCATCAATCACTTTCTGGAGGCGATTCGTCCGCAGCAGCCCGACTTGGCGGAGGTCAATCTGATCGTGGTGTTGGAC
>CAXBOL010000671.1:0-3436 GCA_963977295.1 uncultured Opitutaceae bacterium | reverse complement strand
ATCCGTGCCCATTCCAGGGCGACGATCAGCGGCTGGTTGGAAAATTCGGGGCTGCGGGCGTGCCAGTAGCCATGTTTCGTGACGTCCAGCAATTGCAGCACGCCGATCGGGAAAAGATTCAGCGTGACCATACCGACCAGCCCGAGATTCAAGCCCCAGAACGAGACTTTCAGATAACGTTGCATTTTCTCCCAGTGCGCCTCGCTCGATACTTGCCGGAGGGTAAAGACGAGCAAGGCCACGGCCAGCATCCCGAAGACTCCCATGAAAGCCGCGTGCGCGTGATTGGCGGTGAGATTGGTGCCGATTTCGTAGTAGCTCACTACGGGCAGATTGATCAGAAAACCGAACACACCAGCGCCCACGAAATTCCACACGCCAACCGCGATCAGGTAGTAGAACGTCCACTTGTGAGGCAGACTGACCGCCTTGCCGCACACGTCGCATTGCTGGCGGCTGAGTCGCACAAAGTGGGTCGCTTCCAGGGTCAGCAAAATGAGCGGCACCACCTCCATCGCTGAGAAAACCGAGGACAACGCCATCGAGACCGTCGTCTGTCCCGTGAAAAACCAGTGGTGTCCCGTCCCGATGATACCGCTGCCAAGAAACAGCAGGGCGTCCAAATAAATAACGCGAACTGCAGTTTGCCGAGTCACCAGGCCGAGTTTATAGAACATGGTGGCCACCATCACCGTCACGAACAGTTCCATGAAGGCCTCGACCCACAGATGGACGATCCAAAACCGCCAGGTGTCCACCACGGTGAACCGAGTTTCGGTCCCGAAGAAAAACGCGGGCAGGTAAAAGAAAGGTATCGTCGCAGCGGCGATCAGGAACAGGGTGGCGATTTCCCGCCTCTCCGGATCGCGCCGCGCCGGGCCGACGGCCCGGGCGATCAGGACCACCCAGAATCCCAGGCCCAGTATCAGTAGCACCTGCCAGCCGCGGCCAAGGTCGAGATACTCCCAACCTTGGTTCCCAAACCAAAACCCCAGCTTCCCCGCCAGCTGCCTGATGCCGATCAGTGAACCGATCATGCTGCCGCCCACGACCAGCACCAGCACGGCCCAAAGTAGGTTTATGCCCCGCACTTGGCCGCGCGGTTTACCCGCACCCAATGCGTCCGCCAAGAACAGTCCGCCGGCAACGAATGCGGTCACAACCCAAAAGATGGCCGATTGCAGATGCCAAGTCCGCAGCAGGTTGCTCGGCAGCCAGAGGGTCAGGTCGAAACCGAAAAAGTCCCCGGGGGCCGCGCGGTAATGCGCGAGCGCACCGCCGGCCAAGACCTGGGCCAGAAACAACAGCACCACGACGACAAAGAACTTCAGGGTGGCCCGCTGGGCCGGCGTGGTCCGGCCCGGCATCAACTGGGGATGAATGTGGCCATCCCGGCCCCGCCAGCCCAGCAGATCAAAACGCCCGAAGGCGAGCAGCACCCCTCCGGTGCCCGCCAGCAGGGTGATGAGGCTCAGAGCGCTCCACAGAACCGCTTCGCCCGACGGCCCGTTGCCGAGTAGCGGTTCATAGGGGAAATTTTGCGTGTAGGAGTAGTCCTTGCCCGGCATCCGCGCCGCCGAGCCCCACGCTGTCCAAGCGAAAAACGCCACCAGCACGCGCAGTTCCTCCGGATCGGTAACCGACTTGGCTGCCAGACCGCGGCTGGCGGTGGAGCCGTCAAAATATTTTCGCCAAAGATCAATCTGGCCACGATAGGACGCCACCTCCGACGCGGTGAAACGGAGCGTGCCGGTCATGCTGTCATACCGGTTCACCTGGAGAGTGGCCGGAACCTCGGTGTCGAGCGCCGACTGGTGCAGGTAGGCCGCCGAAAAGTCCGGGCCAAGATAGGCGCCGTGGCCCCAGATCGAGCCGTTCTCCATCAACCCATGTTTCTGGAAGACCTGCTGGCCGCCAATGATGTCCGCGCCGGTGAAAACGATCCGGCCCTCCGGATCCACCACCCGTTCCGGAATTGGTGTTCCCACGTTGCCCGAGTAGGTGTTGAGGGTGATCCAGAGCAACACACTCAATCCCGTCAGCACCACCATCACGACGCCGTAACGCCACCACTTTGACAGTTCCGTGTTCATGGCGGTGGGACCGGACCCAAGAATCCATCAGTCGCACGCTTCATTTCCCTCAATTCCTTCCGGCGGACTGACGCGGGACTTCGGATCAGAGAGTGCCTGATATAAACTCGACGGCCCTCAACCTCCGTTTGCCCACACCCATCGCGGTTCAACGCTGCCTTTCTTTTACGCAACCCCGATTTTTCGGTCGGATAGGTGATAGTGGCGCCGCAAACTTTCGCAAAGGGCGTGAGCGCGTGAACCGTGCGGCGGGTCAGACTCATGATGTCCTCCGCGCGGATTTCTCGAACCAGCAAGGCATCGGCGATGAGCGAACGATGACAGCGCCACGGCACCGCTTCGGCGCACATCAACACGATTTGCCTCTGGTTCGCCAACTGGACCAATCCGTCCAGGCTCTGCGCAAACCCGGGAGTCTGCATGTAATCCGCATGACCTCGAAAGGTAGCGTTTCGCCAACCCAAGTTAATCGAATCAGGTTTGGCCTGGCGAAGTCCACCGAGTCCCGGCAGGTGGACGTAGCTCAGACCGACTTTCTTCAATGAGACTGGCAACGAATCCTGATTAAATTGCGGGTTGTGCCACGAACGCGAGATCGTTCGCACATCGACCACTCGAGCTACCCCGTGCGCCTGAAGCAGACCTATGAATTCCTCGAGCGAGCGTGTGGAATGGCCAATCGTCATGACCAGCGGCGAAGATACCTCCTTTGTCGGACCCTTTTCCACGCCATAGGCAATTGGTTTTCTCTGTGCGCTCATGGTTTGCTTTTGAGCTTCTTAAGCACCGCCCCCCTGTGCATGGCCAGATGGTCGATCGGACCGCTTTTGATCAAATGCGGCGGCTCCTTCTTCGAGGCACGAACCGTGTTGGCCTTGAACTTGATGGCGGAGGCGACCTTCCTCTGGAACCTTCTGTGGACGCGGCCCGCCTGCGATGCTGATCTCAAACTCGCCTTGGAGAACTTGCTCCAGCGCATCGGGCCGGGGGGCTCGAGTATCGGGGTAATCTCTGGGATTTGAGGGGGGCTTCCGGCTTCATCTTAGGTTACTGCACAACACCTTATTCTGGCAGGTTCGGATTCGCTATGGGGTTTAACCCCACCACCAGCCGAGTGCTTCGCAGATGCGAGAGTCGGCAGGCAGTGCGTTTTCACCGATGCCGTCGGCGAGGGCGAACGTGCCCATGCCGCCGAGCGCCGCAGCGCAAGCGGCGCGCATGATCGGGATGCATATCCGCTGATGTGCTGGCGCTAAAACCGCAGTAGAGTAGAGAGAGCAGCGAGACGGAAACCCGCCGGCGCTGCTCTCCCCCTCGTCAAACCGTGCAGGCGGTTTTCCCGC
>CAXBOL010000670.1:0-3441 GCA_963977295.1 uncultured Opitutaceae bacterium | reverse complement strand
AGTGGTGTGGCGAGGGAGTTTTTCTGGAGCCATCAGCCTGATGGCGCGCTTAGCGCGTCCTCCAAAGCCTTGGCGACGGAGGGCGGTCACGCCCTACCTCAAAAACAAATGGCTCTAAAATTTATTTCTCAAAAGACGTTGAATAACTTGCTGCTCAACTCGGCGGTTCCGCGATTTGGCGTTAAAGTCTAAAGCCAAACGCTGCCCGAACCCGTAGCGCCGTGCTTTAAACAGGCGTCTATTTCGGCGGATGGAGGCGGACTGGCAGGATACAGTGCGCGCTAAAGCATCGCACTCCGGTGGCGGCCGTATCGGCGTGCTTTAGACGGCGTCTTTCGAATCTTCGACTCTGGGCTCGGCCCGCCGATCTAGCCGAGCTGCCCTTCCGATTATGGGATCGCCTCAGGTGATCAAGTCGGGCGGCACGTTGGCGAGTGCTTCCTCAATCGTCGTGACGCCTTGTTTTACCTTTAAGAGCGAATCTTGGTGCAGGGTCTTCATGCCGCCGCGCATGGCGATGCGTTTGAGTTCTGCCACTTCCACTTCCTTATTGATCGCGGCCGTAAGTTCCTCGCTGTTGGTCATGAGTTCATGGATACCAACCCGCCCTTTGTAGCCCAAGCCACCACAGGTGGGACATCCTTGTGGATTCGCCTTGTAGATGGGGCCGCTCCAGCCGAGAGCTTTTTCCATGAGCATCTTTTCGCGGCCTTCGGGTTCGTAAGGCACTTTGCAGTTCTTACAGACACGACGCATCAGACGCTGGGCGCAGACACACAGGAGAGAAGCGGAAACGTTGAAGGGTTCCACGCCCATCTCGCCGATACGACTGACGGTTGAGGGGGCGTCGTTGGTGTGCAGGGTGGACACCAACAAGTGACCGGTAAGCGCCGCTTCGACGGCGATGCCCGCCGTTTCGGAGTCACGAATTTCACCCACCAGAATGACGTCGGGGTCCATACGCAAATAACAACGCAGGGCGCGGGCAAAGGTGAGGCCGATCTGCCGATTCATCTGCATTTGATTCAAACCGGGCAGAGTATACTCGATCGGATCCTCTGCCGTTTGAATGTTGATGTCCGGTTCGTTGATCTCGGCCAGCGCCGAGTAGAGGGTCATGGATTTGCCCGATCCCGTCGGACCGCAGTGCAGGATCATGCCGTAGGGTTGTTGAATACAGGCCCGATAGCGTTCCAAATTTTCTTCCGAGAAGCCAAGGGCAGGCAGAGGGAGCGTCGTCTTCTGTTTGTCGAGAATACGCATGACGACTTTTTCGCCGTGATTCATGGGACCGGTCGCGACACGCAAATCGATATCGATGTTCTTCTTGGTGTATTTCTTGAACACGATACGACCGTCTTGAGGCAGTCGGCGTTCGGCGATGTCCAGGTTGCACAGGGTCTTAAGTCGTGTGCACAAGGCGTTGGAAACTTGCGAAGGCAGACGGAGCTTCTCGGCGCAGAGACCGTCGATGCGATAGCGGACGATCAGATTCTTTTCCTGCGGTTCGATGTGAATATCGGAAGCGCCGGAGATATAGGCGTCTTCGATGATCCGATTGGCGAGCTGCACGATGGGGGCAGACTCTTCGCTTTCCAAATCGGCGGCACTTACTTCTGAAGTGCTGCCGTCAGGGGAATAGGCTGAACTGATGACCTCCGCGACGCCGGAGATATCGATGTTGGTATCGCCCGCGCTGGACTCGGCCGACTTGAAGAATTTTTTGACCAGACCCTCGATAAACGTGGCAGACGCGACCCGGGTTTCCTCGATCGTCAATTCGGTCGCGATTTGAAACGATTCACGTTTCGCGTAATCGAGAGGGTTGCTCATCAGCACCGCGACGCTGTTGGGGGAAAGTTGTTTATGGGGGAAGATTCCCTCGCGACGGATTACGGCGTCTCCGATCACTTCGACAAGTTTCTCATCGATCTCGATTTCATCGATTGAAGTGATCAGCGGAGTATCGGTCAGCCGGGCGACGAACTTGGCCGTATCGTCAGCACTCAGCTGGAACTTTGGATCCAACATGCGTTGAATCAAAGTGGCCGAATATTCCGCCACCTCACCCAAAAGCTGCAGATCTTTATCGGTGAATTGACCGTCCGTTCCCGCGATCGGCTCTTTGTTGAGCACCTGAATGGCCCCGATCGTGATATTTGATTTCAGTGGCACCGTGAGCATGGAGCGCACGTCGAAGCCGATATTCATTTTCTTCAACGAATCGCCCTCGGGGCCGTCAGCGTTAAAGAACATCGGCTCGCCGGTTTGGATGACCTTGCCTACGTTGCCCGTGCCCAGCGGTAGTTTGAGGGCCAGCAGCTTTTCAGACGTTTCGTGGAACGTTTTTTCCCGCGACGGATCCTCCCGCCAGAGCGTGGGTGAGTAGTAAACGTGCTTGAACGCGATGTCGTTGCCCTCGACGAGATATAATGTCATCGACTGGGCCATCAGAGCTTCCACCACTTTGCTGGCGGTGAGCTCAATGACAGACGCCACATCCTCCCTACTGGGAGCGGGTTTGGAGATAACCTTGATGAGGAGAGACCGACGTAGGGCGCCGGCAACATTCGAAGCTGCCATGGTTAATAAGAAGGGATGTAAATAAGGTGCGATCAGCCCGCGGTCGGGTCTCGCCAGCGATACCCGGAAGCGTTGTGATCTGTAATCAGGATGTTGAGATCGTTCCTGAATAAGTGGTTGAGTCAACGATCAGTCCCATCGAATCGAGGGGCGCAGGGAGAGCACTATGCGGAGCGTTACCTAGTCAAATACGGCAAAATGCGTCTTATTGCCCGTAATTGGCGAAACCCCAGGGATCGACGGGAGGAAATCGATCTGGTGATGCGAGACGGCGAGGTGCTGGTTTTCGTCGAAGTTAAGACCCGGAGTGCCGGGGCGCTGGTGCCAGGCTACCACGCGGTGGATGCGCGAAAAAAACGCGTGCTGAGCCGAGGGATTAGAGCGTATTTGCGGGGGATGAAGGAGCCGCCTCGGACTCACCGCTTTGATGTCGTGGAAGTCGCTTGGCCGAAAGCCACCGACGCGGGTGAACCCAAGGTGAGGCATCTCGCTAACGTGTCATTGGCGCGCTCCTCTTGATGGTTTAAGAAAATTCTAATCGTCAACTGACTGCCCGTTGAGATGGGTTCGGCCTTGCTTCGATGAGTGTTGGCCCTGTCAACTACCCACACTTATGGCCGACACATCCCGCCATCCATTTCTGCAGGGCTTGAGCAAACACCGCGGTGCTCCACCGACGGCGGTGGTGATCTTTGGCGCCTCCGGCGACCTAACCGCCCGTAAATTAATCCCTGCCGTTTATAACTTGGCGGCGGACAATTTGCTGCCGCCCGATTTCCATCTCATCGGCTACGGTCGCAAAGAGATTTCCAACGACGAGTTTCGCGACCTCGCGGCTAAAGCGATCAAGGAGTTCTC
>CAXBOL010000669.1:0-3448 GCA_963977295.1 uncultured Opitutaceae bacterium | reverse complement strand
TTCGCCGAGGCTTCGGAGGACAGGAAGTCACCAAGCCGGTAAGAACGCAAAGTTCAGCAATTAAATAACCTGCCCCTCAACTCTGCGGCTCCGCGACTTGGCCTTAAAGTCTAAATCCAAGCGGCGATCGGTATGAAGCCCCCGCCATTTGGGATCCGCCTAAACTCGTCTCTGCCTTGGATGTGGGAGGGGTTTTATACCCCGACTTCAGGCTGATGGCTGACCCGAACCGGTCGGGGTGTAAAACCCCTCCTACATTGGGATCTGAGGCGGTTCCTCAGGGGTGCGACTACGCGTCTGGGGAGGGGCCGTAGAACTTCTGCCGATGGGCTTCAGCGATGGCCGTAAGCTTTCGGGCGACCTCGGGATGGGCCTTGATGACGTTGGTGGTTTCGTAGGGGTCGGCTTTGAGATCGAAGAGGGAAAGTTCGATATCGAACTGAGTGTATTTGCCGCCGGCGCCGTCGTGCGCGGGGTAAACCACATGTCGATAATTGTGGGGCAGATGAAGCTTCCAATGCCCGTCGGAGGTGATGATGCCTTCGAAGTTCTTGCCGTTGGAGAAGGCGTAATACTCGTGAGGGTTCTTTGCGTTGGGATCTCCGGAGATGAGTGGCCACACGTCGCGGCCATCGATCTCGTTGGCCGGGAGCTTGGTGCCGGTGAGATGCGCGAGGGTGGGCAGCAGATCGATGGTGCAGAGGGTGGTCTCGGAAACCGTGTCGGCGGGAATATGACCGGGATAGCGCATAATGGTCGGACTGCGCACCCCGCCATCGAAGGTGGTGCCTTTGGCCTCGCGAAAAGGGGTGCGTCCGGCGTGATTGCCGTAGACGGACCAAGGGCCGTTGTCAGAGCTGAAGATCACGATGGTGTTATCGGCCAGACCATTTTCGGCCAGAGCCGCCGTGATTTGCCCGACCGACCAATCAAGCTCCATCATCACGTCGCCGTAGAGTCCGGCTCCGGATTTACCGAGAAACTTATCGCTGCAAAAAAGTGGCACATGCGGCATGGAGTGCGCGACGTAGAGAAAGAACGGTTGATCGCGATGGCGGGTGATGAAACTGACGGCGCGTTCGGTGGCCCAAGTGGTGAGTTGGGTTTGATCCTCGGGCGTCACATCGGGGATCGTAACCGCGCCGTTTTCCCAGAATTGCAGCGGATACTTACCCCAATGTTCGGGGTTGGTCGCGTGATGTTTCCACATGTCATTCGAATAGAGCAGACCGGCGTGCTCATCGAATCCCCTCACGTGGGGGCGGGTTGCCGGAGTGTCGCCGATGTGCCACTTGCCGTAGTGCGCGGTGGCGTAGTGGTTGGCTTGGAACATCTCCCCCATGGTCGCGAACTTGGGATCGAGACCGGCGCCGAACGGACCGTGCGCGCCGAACACTTTGGTGCGTCCGGGATAGGCTCCGCTGAGGAGTGCGGAGCGTGACGCCGAACAGATGGCCTGAGGCACGTAGAAGTTATTAAATCGCGTGCCTTCCCGGGCGAGGCGATCCACATTGGGCGTGGGGTAAGCCGTCGCTCCAAACGGCTGAAAATCGGCCCAGCCGGCGTCGTCCAAGAAAATGATCACCACGTTCGGTGGTGGCTCGGCGGCGGCGGCGTTCAAGGGCGAACCAAGGCCCAGACTGACGAGGATCAAACCGACGGAAATTCGGCCAAGAAGAAGTAGGGAGGTGAGGGGCATCGGGTTCGATGTAGCTTACGATCCCGGCTTTGGCGAGTCGACTATCGTCGTTCTCCGAGTCCGGCGAAGATTTGAATCTCGGTGTTGCGACGAAAGATCGCGGCGGCGAGCTCGCTAAGACGAGCGGTGGTGATGCTACGGAGGTCTTGTTCGCGCGTGGAGGCGTATCGCAGTTGATCGGGATTGGTGGAGAGGCGATCCAATACGGCGCGAAGCCAGTAGGCGTTATCGCCTAGTTGTTGATCCAATTCGTCCAAGGTCGGGTTGAGGGCTTGGGTCAACAACACCTGATCAAATCCGTCGGCAGCGAGGCCCCGGGCGATCTTTCGAATCTCTCGATCTGCGCGTTCAGTGTAGCGCTGAGACGTGATTACGTCGGCCCGGATGTAGGCGAGCCCGGGTTCGGTTTCGGGATACCACACGCCAACCTGAGGACTGTAGGCGAGTCCCTTCTCTTCGCGCACACCTTCGCGGACCAAGATGTCGAGCCCTTTGGCGAGGAGTTCGAGTTCACGATGGCTGCGCACGCCTTCGTTGATGGATACCGGCCACAATAACCGCAACCCTGCGCGACCATCCGGGCTGAGCGAAGATATTTTTTCGTCGTCCTCTTTGATTCGCCAAGAGATGGGCTGCACGGTGGGGGCGGGTCCGCGAGGGGGCAGGGCGCCCAGCGTTTGGGCGACCGCCGCGATGGCATCTTCGAGCAGCATGTCTCCGACCATACTGACTTCGATAGGAGTGGACTGGAGTTGAGGTTCGAGCCATGCGCGCACATCGGCCTCGTTGATCGGGGTGACATGCTTCTCTTTTGGGGGGCGAAACCGAGGATCCTTGTCCGACAAAATGTAGAGGAAATTGGCCCCCAAGGTAATCTCGGGCACGACGGTGTTGAGTCGGGTTTCCTCGGCGACTTCGGCCACCGCATGACTTACAGCGGCGGCGTCCAGGGCCGCATCGGTCACGTAGGCAGCGATCATGCGACACAGCACTTCGACCTGTTCGCGATCGGACTTGCCGGAGAAGACGACCGAGTCTTCGTCGACGCCGAAATTCAGCTCGGCATAGCGACCGTTGAGCGAGCGCGTCAGCGCCTCGACACTCATGGAGCCCAAGCCGCCGGCGATGAGGGCCCGGGCAGCTACGCTGGGCAGCGCGGTCATCTCGGGAGAGGTTTGTAGGCGGCCTCCCGAGTTGAGTCTAACCAAGGTTGAGACTGATTCAGCGGCGAACTCGGTTTGCTTGAAATTGAGCCGCACCCCGTTCGCAAATTCCACTTGATGCACGTCGGAGGCGGCGTCGTGGGATTGGGCGACGATCGTTCCGGTGGGGCCAAAGTTATCATAGGGAAATGGCTCTCGGGCGGGCAGGGTGGGCGCCTCGATCTCATCGGCTAGGGACAACTGCAGCGTCTGAACGAGGTCCTGACTCTTTCCCGCGGCGGCCAAATCGCCGTAGATAAAGAAACGGGGGCGGCCGGACTCGAGGAAGTCGGCGACCGCGGTCCGACAGTCATCCACGGTGAGCGTGGGGAGAATGGATTCGGCGAAGGTGTATTCGGTTTCAATGGCGGGGATGACCCGACCGTGAACCAGGGCTTCGATCAGTCGCTGGGCATAGTCGGAGGCGCGTTCGGCGTTGGGTTGGCGACGTGCGTAAGCGATGCGCTTGAGCATGAAGTCGCGAGTTTCGTCCAACTCCGCGGGGAGGATACCGAACTGAAGCAGACGTCGATGCTCATGCATGAGC
>CAXBOL010000668.1:0-3450 GCA_963977295.1 uncultured Opitutaceae bacterium | reverse complement strand
AAGTTGAGTAGACAAAGAAGGTTGCGTTCCCAGGCGCAGCGTTAGCGAAGCCATTGTTCCTCAGTCGCCTACAGGGCACCCACATCGTCACCCCTTCGGGGTAAATCTCTACGAGCTTTACCATCTTCGTGGTTTCGCACCTCGTCGTGCCTATTCGTGGTTAAAAACTCCGGTGCTGCTCCGTTCCAAGTTTCTTCCCCGTTATATCCCGGTAAATCGGGCCTGGCGCTCCTGTGAAATCTGACTGCTTCGGGTGGATGGTATTAGAATAAGCCAAACCGTGGGTTGATGGCTCATTCTCCGCCGTTGGCTTTTCTACTGGATCGTTGGCGCTCAGGTTTGATCTTCGGCCAACACCTCGTTGGCGCGGGTGAGGGCGTCGTCGAAGTGGGCGCGGATATTGGGTCGACCGATGCGTTCGATGAACCCGGCCTGTTTCATCATGGCGAGGGGTTGATGATGAGGGCCGCTTAGAATCACGGTGCCACCGCGGCGTTGCATACGCGCGGTGATGCTCTCGAGGGCGTTGAGCGCGGTGGCATCCATGGCCGGCACCAATTGCAGGCGCAAGATGAGCACTCGGGGGAGCGACCCGTTGCGTTGCAGGGCATCTTCCATTTTTTCCGCAGCGCCGAAGAAAAATGGTCCGAAGATGCGATAGACCACTACCCCTTCGGGAACAGTTTTACCTTGGGCGATTTGCTCGTGGGTTTCGAGTTCGTCGTTGGGGGTGACCAAGGACACTTCGGTGGTTTCGGCCATGCGTTTGATGAACAATACCGCAGCGAGGATCATGCCGATTTCCACGGCGACCACCAAGTCGAAGACCACGGTGAGGCTGAAGGTGGTCAGCAGCACCAACGCGTCGCTGCCCGGCATCTTACGCAAACGCTTCAGTTCGTGCCATTCGCCCATCCGGAGCGCTACGGCAAAGAGCACCGCGGCCATGGCGCCGATCGGCACGTATTGAGCGAGTGGGGCGAAGCAAAACACGATCAATATCAAGGTGGCGCAGTGCACCAAGGCCGAGATAGGGGAACGGGCTCCAGCCCTCACGTTGGCGGACGTGCGAGCGATCGCACCGGTGACGGGTAGACCGCAGAACAGCGGACTCACAATGTTGGCCAAGCCTTGGCTCACCAACTCAGTGTTCGAATTGTGGCGGTCTTCGATCAAACCATCGGATACGACGGCCGACAGGAGAGATTCGATGGCACCGAGTAACGCGAGGGTCGTGGCGGGCCCGATGAGGTCGCGGACGCGTTCGAAACTGATTTCGGGCCATACAAAAGGAGGCAACTTGGCGCTCAAGGCGGTGGGACCGAATTGGGAGCCGATGGTCGCGACCCCAAAGCGTTCACTCCAGCCGAACAGACCCACCACCAGGGCCGATGCAATAATGGCGACGATGGCGGCGGGGATCCGGTGCAGATGAAATCGCCGGGCCAGTGTAGGCCAACCTAAAATCAGTGCGAACGCCCCGACCGCGATCGCCACGGTGGCGAGATTGAACGACGGGAGATTTTCCCAGAGCCAGGGTAGTTTTTCGGCGAACTCCCGGGGGGCAGCGGTGACGGCTCGGAGGCCGAGAAACGAAGGCACCTGCCCGAGCATGAGGGCGATGGCAATGCCGGTGGTGAATCCGCTCGTGACAGGGTAGGGGATGAATTTGATCAACGTGCCCAAGCCGCTCAATCCCATCAGCACTAGGATTACACCGGCCATCAAGGTGGCGAGGAGCAGGCCGTCGAATCCATGCCGTTCTACGACTAGCAGCACCACGGTGACGAACGCCGCGGTGGGTCCGGACACTTGCACCCGACTGCCGCTGAACAGGGCGGCAATGCCTCCCCCGATGATGGCCGTCATAATCCCGATGGCAGGGGCCGGGAACGGCGTGATCAAATGCGCCGGAATACTGGCCACGCCCAAAGCCAAAGCCAACGGCAGCGCAATGAGGCCGACGGTCACCCCGGCCAAACTATCGGTTACGGCCTGCTGACGGCTGTAACCTGATTGAAAAACCTCCCGGATACGCGGTCGGAAGCGGCGTAAGATGGAGCCAAGGGAAAGAAGCGCTTTGGATTTCATGATGACCTGCGCAGGCAGGCATGTCCCGGAGTGTGCTCCCATCAAGGGGTCGGATGCAACGGCGGTGCGGTGCGATTTGCGTAGGAGCGTTCAATCGATGAGCTTCCGCAGACTGAAATGAGATTATAAAATTGTAATTCCCGCCTTTCCCTTGCGTCGGAATCTCTCACGATGTCGGGTTCCTTCGATTTCTCGCCATGGCGAACTCAGACGATCACGACGACGACTATTCTTTAGAACCAGCGGAAGCCGCAGTGCCTCCGCGGGAGAAACCCATGGCGTTTTTCGACCATCTCGAAGAACTCCGCTGGACGCTCGTGAAGAGCGCGATCGCGTTCATCGCCTGTGCGGGTCTGATCGGCGTCTTCCTCAAGGCGTTTAATCACGTGCTCACATGGCCGCTTGAATCGGTGAAGGGCGACTACCCTCAGTTTGCCCTCGATCTGGGCACGACCTCGGTGATGGAAGGGTTCACGGTTGTGATTCAAATGTGTTTTGTGGGCGGCTTCATCATGTCGGCCCCATTCCTGTTGTTTTTTCTGGGGCAATTTGTGGCTCCGGCCCTGCGGGAAAAGGAGTTAAAGCTGGTCTTGCCCGGTTGTGCCGCGGCGATGGTGCTCTTTTTACTCGGGGTGTGTTTCAGTTTCTTCCTCCTCGTTCCCGGCACTATCCGCGTTTCAATTGAGCTCAACCAGCTCTTCGGCTTCACCACCCGGTGGACGCCCGGATCCTATTATGGCACGTTGATTTGGCTGACCTTGGGGGTGGGGGCGGCGTTTGAGTTTCCCCTCGTGATCGTGTTGCTCGCCTACCTCGGGTTGGTCACCAGCGCCAAGCTGCGAAGCTGGTGGCGGCACGCCTTACTCGGCGCCTTTGTGGTCGCCGCGTTCGTGACCCCAACTCCAGATCCGATTAATCAGTCGGTGTTAGCGGCCTCGCTCTATGTCCTCTATTGGATCGCCATTTTAGCGGCCTCGAGGGTCGAGAAAAGAGCCGCTGCCGCTGAAAAAGAGGATTGGTAAGGGGTGAGGGCCCGCGTTGACCGGGGGCACCGATCCTTACGCTGACTTAAAGGTGGACGCGGGACGAAGGCGCGTATCGCAGGGGAATACGTGGGCGTGCGGTTTGGGTTGTATCGGGGTCGGTGAGCCCGGGAGTTTAAGAGCGGGACGCCCCGAACGACCGGGGGCAACGACCCCGGCTACAGCGGTTCCCCTGCCAATGTGAAATGAACGTGACTGGCGACACTAAGGTTTGGATGCCCATTGGCACGACGCATTCGTCGGCGCCAGAAGGACAATGCTTAAGTTAGCGCCTATGGGTCGGCCGTGTCCGACGAAGCCTTGGCGAAGTCGGGCG
>CAXBOL010000667.1:0-3451 GCA_963977295.1 uncultured Opitutaceae bacterium | reverse complement strand
GGGTGATGGGCAGAAGTTCGAATTCGGCTGGAGTCTTGAGGACGCGGTGCGCCGCGTGCAGTTCGTCGAAGCGGGCCCGCGCCGCTCGTCCGGCGTCGGTCAGGTCGTGGTTCGGCTCGGCGGGACGGGTTTGGCAACCGCCCAATACGCACGCCAAGCTAAGCCACCAAATTCTGGGTAGGATCCAATGTCTCATGATCAAACTTGGGTTCAAAGTGGCGTATCGTTCCGCACTGGGGCGGCTGCACGGTGGGAGAGAAATAACACAACGCGGAGTGGCGTTGATCGGCGGGAAGTTGCTCGGGCAGGGGATAGCGCTGGATCACATCGAGCGCGCTTTCGGGCAGGCTCAGATCGTGACTCAAATCAGCCAGGTCACTTCGGTCGGACTGACGCATCACAAAAAATTGTTTGGCGTTGCCCATGACGGCCGAGCGCACCCGCGACGTTTTAAAACGATCGTATTGTTGGACAATACTCACCGCCCAGCAGTTGAATTTGCGCAACTGAGCGTAGCTTTCGCCGACAATCTTTTCGCCGCCGGGCACATCCAAAAAGCGGGCCACCTCTTCGAAGATGATGCGTTTCCGGTGGGCCCGCGGCAGCGCCAGAATATGCTGGCGCGCGAATCCGGAGATCAAAAGTCCGATGGCCGCCTTAAGTTCGACGGCTTGTTCCGGCACATAGCCCAGTTCAAAGTGTGCAACCGAGCGATCCAGCGAAACGGTCGTGATGCCGTCGAAGAGTTGTCCGTAGGTCCCTTCCTTGCTCCAGGCGCGCAACAAGGTGGCCAGTTGATCGATTTCCGCTTTCGGATGTTCGGGCAGTCGAGCGTAGGAAAGCAGATCTACCAAGGCCCCGTGAGTCGGGTAGTCTTCCGGTTGGTAAAAGGTGCACGCGAATTGCGCCACGAGTGGGGCGGTAGCCGGGTTTTGGGCGAACTGGGTAATCTCGGCCTCGGAGAGCTTCGCCGTAAAACTCATGACCTCGTCCTCCTCGTGGGTTCGTCGGTCCCGGTAATCAACGAACGCCTCCAATACGGTGGACCCCATGGGGCGGCGCTGTTTCCAGCCATACACCGCACACGCGAGACGACGAGCGTCCTCGGCCTGCTGGGGGTGACGCCGCGACCAATCGATGTAGGCATCGAAGAAGAGTTGGTGCACGTAGGACGTGAGTTGAGCCGACCGCAGCGCCAGTTGGCCTTCATTGTCCGGGGTGCCGACCATGCGAGTCAGCAGCGCCACCGCGCTCGCCAGATGCAGCTGAGTCAGCGGGAGTCCCTGCGTATCCAGATAGTTGATCGTCAGCGGAGCGTCGGGATGGATGATGATGGGGGATTCCCCCATCGCCTCACTGAAGCGGGTATAAGACAGGCCCTCCTCTATGATGACGGAATAGTCGTAGTAGCCCGCGGTCTGCATCAGCAGGTCGTGGATAGCGGCCGATTTGCCGGTTCCGGTCATGCCCAACACGACGGCGTGCTGCGGGGAATCTTCCTGAGCGGTGGAGACGCCGACCAAATTTTGATGACTGCCATCGTAGATGGCCTCGGCGTTTTCGAGCTGTCCGATAAATGTCGCGGAGAAAGGGAGCAGGTCAGCTAGGTAGGAATCCTCGGCGTAACGATGCCGATGGCGGTAAGACGAATGTGTCCACCCGGGCCACGTGGCGAAAAACAGTTTCTTGGCGGACGTGGGCACGGCGCATTCCAAATACTGCGCGCCGTCCATCGCATGAATGGCCGCCTGCACCGCCGCGACTTTTTCGCGCAATGCCTCCTGGGTTGGGGCCCAGATCCGAATGAGATAAGCCACTTCAAATGGTCGGACGAAACCGCCGGCGAGCTTTTCCACCTTTTGGGTCTTTTTCCGCAGGGCGACCGCAAGCGAATGCCGACCTTGGTCGGCGTATTCGCCCGACAGTCGTTCAATCGCCTGCTCTTCGCGGTGGATCTCGGAACGCGCGGCCGAGGGGGTTACATTGACTGTGATGCAATAGTCCAAAAAAGGCAGTCCGGTTAGATGGGTGACGATACCGGGCCGGGTGCGTTGCGGCCAACGGTCCAGCGACACCAACGCGTGGAAGTGCCCGTCCAAATAAAACCCTCCGTCCGGTTGCCCAACCCCTTCGCTCAGCCAGCACTGTTCCTGGATGGTCAAAGTGGGATCGTAACGCTTGGGGTGATCACCGCGCTGGGTGATCGAAGGATTCAGGAAACTGCGGAGGTGTTGGGCGTGGTCATCATCGTCCATCGGGGTCACACAGGTTTCCTGGTGAAACAAAGTGCGCAGGGTTTGCGCGAAATCCCGGAACTGCGCCTGCAGTTCGCTGAGAATCGCGGCGTAATGGTGCTGCAGTCCCTGGCCGGACTTCACGTTCCCGGAGTAAGCGGAAATTTCGATGGAGAGATAGAGCGCCAGGCGTTCCCGTCGGAGTGTCCGGTTTTGCATCGCCTGCCAGTAGCGGGTGAATCGCTCGTTTCTCGTTTTCCGCACCACGGGGTTGGTCACCCGGGAGGTATTCGCATGGTAAGTGGCGAGTTCCTGCCGATAGTCGGCATCGCAGGACCATTGGACCTGCAGCCGACGTCCTGGGGCCAACAGTGCGAGTAAAGCCCGGATCTGGCCTTGTAGTGCATGCAGGCGGTCCACACTGGCGCCTCTGACGTCCGGGGGTGTGATCCAAAACCCTTTGGCGGCAATGGCACCGCGTTCCGGAAAGCCATAGAGCAGCATGCCTTCACAAAAGACGCCATTGGGGGCCTCATCATGGGATTTCATGGCAACAGTCCTTTCTGATCAGCGGCCTGCCGGGTGAAGTGCCCGTCATTCCAAAGGGTTTCCAGAAAATCGCGGTCGTATCCGGCTGGTTTGCCTCGTCTTAAACCGATCACCCATCCGAGGACCGCCAGTAGCGGGAGGGCGATGATCGCACCTGCTGCCACGATCGATAGCCCGATCAACCAAACGAGTAGGGAAAAAACCGCTAAGGCCCCGACCACAGCAATGAGCACCGGCAGGTAGAGATTGCCGTCGAGACCGAAGGCGCGACCGGTGGAGTCGTTCGCTGCGTTGGTCTCGGTGTAGTGCAATTCACTCATGCTTAGAAACGCGGGGTAATGACGGCGTCCTGCAGGCCGAAGATGCTGAACAGTGCGCCCATAATGGTGGCGGCGGAGGCGATCAGAATGCCGGCGACGATACCGGCTTTGCCGTCCGGATCTCCCTTACTGATGGCGTTGGCTCCTGACCAAATTTTGATCACGCCCCAGAAAAACCCGAACATGAATAACACAGCCAAAGCCAACCCGAAGCCCTCCTTGAGTTGTTGGATCTGCGCCAACGGGATCTGAAGGAAGGTCCCGAAAGAGGCGGGTGAAGGTGTGGCGTCCATGTGCCCATAAACCCATAAGAAAAATGAACCCTTGTCAACGGATTAATTATGGGTT
>CAXBOL010000666.1:0-3455 GCA_963977295.1 uncultured Opitutaceae bacterium | reverse complement strand
TCTGCACGCAGGAGTTGTTTCGTTCGCAGTATTTTTGCCAAAGCGAGGACCACGAGAACTTCAAGTTGGCAGAATCCATTCCCGGTCCGAGCACGGCGGCCTACCAGAAATTGGCCAAGAAACATGGGGTGGTGATCGTGGCCTCGTTGTTTGAAAAGCGGGCGTCGGGTCTGTATCACAACACGGCGGTGGTGATCGATGCCGACGGCGCGTTGCTGGGCATCTATCGGAAGATGCACATCCCGGATGACCCGCTGTTCTACGAGAAGTTTTATTTCACGCCGGGAGACACCGGCTTCCGCGCTTGGGACACGAAGTATGGCCGCATCGGCGTGCTGGTGTGTTGGGACCAGTGGTATCCGGAAGGCGCGCGTCTCACGGCCTTGCAAGGGGCGGAAATCCTATTTTATCCCACGGCGATCGGTTGGCACCCGTCGGAAAAAGCCGAATACGGCGAAAATCAACACGGCGCGTGGGAAGTGATCCAACGCAGCCACGCGGTGGCCAACGGGTGTTACGTGGCCGCGATCAATCGCATCGGTCTCGAAACGCCCATCGGCGGTGATGGGATCGAGTTTTGGGGACAGAGTTTTGTGGCGGGAACGAGTGGACAAATCCTCGCCAAAGCCTCGGTGGACCAAGAAGAAATTCTGCTCGTGCCCATCGAGTTGGACAAGGTCGATGTCACCCGCACGCACTGGCCGTTCCTCCGGGATCGCCGCATCGACGCCTACGGTGACATCACCAAGCGTTACATCGATCGGACCTGAGGATGACCGCATCAACGATCGCGGATTTCACCCCGGCCGTCGCGGGATTTCGGATGCCGGCGGAGTGGGAACCGCAGGCGGCGGTGTGGTTGTCGTGGCCGCACAATCGGGCGACTTGGCCAGGGCTTTTCCGGGGAATCCCCGCGGCGTTCGCCGCCTACGTGGCGGCCATTAGTCGTTTCGAGGCCGTGCGGATCAACTGTGCGGCGTCGCTGCAGCCTCGAGCGCGGAAATTTTGCGAGAAAGCCGGGGCCGACATGAGTGTGATCGAGTTTTTTGATCACCCGACCAATGACGCGTGGTGTCGCGATCACGGACCGATTTTTGTGAAGCATCGCCAGACCGGGGAAGTCGCGGTCACTGATTGGAAGCATAATGCCTGGGGCGGAAAATATCCGCCTTACGATTTGGACAACGAGATCCCTCCTTCGATCGCAAAGGCGCTGGGTCTGCGTCGATTTGAGAAGTCCATGGTGCTCGAAGGCGGTTCGATTGACGTGAACGGCAAGGGCTTGGTGCTGACCACTGAGCAGTGTTTGTTGAATCAAAATCGTAATCCGGAGCTCACCAAGGCGGAGATTGAGAAAGCGCTCAAAGACTACCTGGGCGTGCGACGTGTGTTGTGGTTGGGCGAAGGCATCGAAGGGGATGATACCGATGGGCACATCGACGATATCACTCGTTTTTTCAAAGCGGATGGCGTGATCACGTGCGTCGAAAAGAACAAGAAGAGTCCCAATCATCGCATCCTGCGGGAAAATGTGGCACGCCTGCAGGGCTTCACCACGATGCAAGGTCGACCGTTGGAGGTTGTGGAACTCCCCATGCCGAAACCGATGGTCATCAAGGATCAGTTGGTGCCGGCGAGCTACGCGAATTTCCTGATCATCAACGACGCGGTCCTGGTCCCAACGTTTCAACAAAAGCGATTGGATACCATCGCTTGCGGGATCATCGGGGAGTGTTTTCCGGGGCGGGCGGTGGTGCCGGTGGATTGTGCCGAAATAATTTGGGGACTCGGAACCCTGCATTGCCTTTCTCAGCAGCAACCGGCTTGAGTGCTGCACTCGACTTACCATGCGCGCCATCACCTTTATCCTTGTTTCTTGTTTATTACTGTCCGGATGCGCTTTGGCACCGGATGGGACGGGGGGGCGGCTGGACCGCGTGGCGCCGCAAGGCGAGTATTTTGCTCAGGCCAAACCCGAGGTGTTCGTGGGTTTGGTCGAAGTGCTCGAAACCATGGGTTACACCCTGAGTCGGCAAGCCGCCGCGCAGGGCATCATCGAGGCCGCCAGCCCGTTGCTCGAAGGCCGACAACCGGGGACGTCGCGGCAATTTTATGTGACGGCCCGACTGCGCGATGCGGGAGACGCCATCACCGGGGTGGAATTGTTGGTGCGCGAAGCGGAAGAAGGCGTTTTCAAAGCGGGCGCGGTGAGTGAGACGCTCTCTAAACATGGGCGCTACGATTCCATTTTTGAGGCATTGGAGGCTAAATTGGGCCCGGGGTCCTGGATGCCCCCGAGCTCACCAGGTCGGTAAAACGACGTAATTTCAGTAAATTCGGCCTTGCTCAAGCCGAGTTGAATTAGCGAGGCTCATCCTTCGCGGTATTTTCTTTGGTGGATCGATGTCCCGCCGCGGTGCTCCCATCGATCTTCATTAAGTCAGTATAACCATCAACCCAAGCTTCGCATCTCGCGAGGCACAGCGGTTTTCCGAAGTCCAGGAGCAGACGGCGGGAAGTCGTATATTGTCATGAGTTCCATAATGGAAGAGCTCCTAGCGGAGTCCAACTTCTCTCTAAATCTCGAAGGCGCGATTGTAGAGGGCATCATCACCGAAATTCGTCAAAACGAAGTAATCGTCGACATCGGTGGCAAATCGGAAGGCGTCATTCCGGCGCATGAATTCATCGATCTCGGTGATCTCCAAGTCGGTTCGCCGATCGAGGTCCTGATCGAGAAAGTCGAAGACAAGCAGGGCAATCCCGTCGTTTCCTACGACAAGGCCCAGCAAAAGAAGAACTGGGAGAATATTCTCACCCGGTTCCCCGAGGGATCCATCGCTTCAGGTCGCGTGCGTTCGAAGGTCAAAGGTGGCCTCATCGTCTCGATCGGAGTCGACGCGTTTCTCCCGGCTTCGCACATCGATGTGCAGCCTCCGAAGAACCTGGATCAATACGTGGGGCAGACCTACGATTTCAAGGTTCTCAAAATCAATCTCGACCGGAAGAACATCGTTCTTTCCCGCCGCGAGCTGATCGAAGAGCAACGCGCGAACAAGCGTCGCGACTTGCTGGAGTCGATCGAGCCCGGCCAAATCCGCAAGGGCGTGGTCAAGAACATCACCGACTTTGGTGCGTTCATCGATCTCGACGGCATGGACGGCCTGCTGCACATCACCGATATGAGCTGGGGTCGTATCTCTCATCCGAGCGAAATGCTTCGTCAGGGTGAAGAGATCGAAGTCATGATCATCGAGGTGAATCGTGAGAAAGAGCGCGTCTCGCTCGGTCTCAAGCAGAACACCAACAATCCTTGGGACGAAATCGATAAGAAGTTCCCGGTTGGCTCCAAGATCCACGGTAAGGTCGTCAATCTCGTGCCTTACGGTGCGTTCATTGAGATCGAGCCCGGGGTCGAAGGTCTCGTGCACATCACCGAGATGTCCTGGACCAAG
>CAXBOL010000665.1:0-3465 GCA_963977295.1 uncultured Opitutaceae bacterium | reverse complement strand
AATGAGATAGGAACTAAATGGCTCCCAAAGGCGGGTTTGACTAGCGCTATCCCTCATCGGTTCCCGGGGCCTGTCCTTGCACGATCTGCCAAAGCCGTTGGGTTTTTTCCAAGATGATGATCTTGGCTTTTTCCACTTCGCTTAACCGGGCGGCCCGATTTTGATCCGAAATCTTTGCCAAATCGTCGAGGTTGTAGAGGTAAACGTTTTCGACTTGAGCAGCCTCGACCGCGATGTCGCGGGGCATCGCTAAATCGATCAGAAACAGAGGGGACGCGGGTCGGGCTTTCATCGCCTTGGCGACCATTTCAGCAGTCAAAATCGAGCCCGGGGCCGCCGTCGCACAGGCTACGATGTCGAATTCACTCAGATGGTGATCGAGTTTTTCGAAGGGCAACGCGCGCGCGTCCAGAGTGGTCGCCAGCTCCATCGCATGAGTCATGGTGCGACTGGCCACCGTGATCGCTCGGGCTCCGCGACTGCGAAATGCTTTGGCAGATTGTTCACCAATTTCGCCGGCTCCAACCAGCAGCACACGGGCATCGGTGAGATCACCAAAAATAGTGAGGGCCAGATCGACCGCCACATTGGCAGTGCTGACTTGTCCGGCGTTGATGGCGGTTTGTGTGCGGATTTGTTTGGCCGTTTGGAAGGCCTTTTGGAACACGCGGTTGAGCACGGGGCCGACGGTGCGAGAGGTCAGGGCATCGGCGTAGGCGTCTTTGACTTGGCCGAAAATTTCGTTTTCCCCCACTAATTGGGAATCGATCCCGGATGCCACGGAGACCAAGTGGCGAATGGTTTCAGGTCCGAGTCGCTTGATTTGGACTTTGGAGAATTCCTCGAAGGCAATATTCTGGGAGTCGCAAAATACGGATTGCAGCGAGTCGATGGCTGCGGAATCGGCGGCGACACCATAGATTTCGATACGATTGCAGGTATTCAGGATGGTGAACTCGTGCAGCCCGGGCAGGGTGGCAAACTGACTGCGTAGGATGGGCAGCTTTTCAGGACCGACGGCGAGTTTTTCGCGCCATTCCAGAGGAGTCGTGTGGTGCGAAGCCCCCACGACAAACAACGTTGGACCAGAGTTGTTCACGGTTGCAGCGATGAAGCACTCGAGCCCGGAGGCAGGTCGGGGCGACTGGTGTTAACAGGGTAAAGCGAAAGCAGCGCGACGCCGAAGAGGATGATACAGACCCAGGAAAGGCGTTTGCCAAAGAGCATGCCTTGCTTTCGCAGGGTCAAGGTGACGCCGTAGGCGACCCCCACGCCGATGGTGGTGAGGAGCTTGGCGATATTGACCGTATCGGGCGCGCGGAGCCAATACACCGCCCCGACTCCGAGAGACGCGGCGAGTAAGATCACTCCGACGACCAACAGGCGCAGGCCGATATCATCGAGGTCGCGAATGGAAGGCAAAAACGCGAATGCCCCGCTGAGCTGCTTGCTTTTGAGCGAATAGTGGCGCAACAGGAACATGATCGAGGTCAAGGCCAACAGCCCGAAAACGCCGTAGCTGAAAAGGGCGAGGGCGGCGTGGAATTCGATCCAAGCGTTGCCTCCAAATACGCCCACGCGTCGAGTCGCATCCCAAGCCGGAATAGACAGCGAGAGCGTTGTCAGCACGGCGGCCATTAACGACGTGAAGTAGCCCAGCAAACTCAGGCGGAAGGTCGCGCCCACGACGAGAAAGAGCGATGTCGCCGACCAAGCGGTAAATTGGAAGAGCTCGAAGGTATTGCCCAGTGGGCATCCTTTGACCTCGAGGCCGCGCAGATAAAGACCGACGGTTTGCAGGGCGAATCCGACCGCGACAATGGCATACATCCGCCCACGCGATTGTTTATGTCCCCGCAATAAGACGATTGTGCCCAGCACGAATCCTGCGAGGTAGCAGGCGGCGGCTATCCAGAGCCAGGTGCGATCAGTCATGGGTTAAGTGCGAATTGGGAATGCGGAGTTAGACGATCAGTTGAAGCAATACCGGATCGGCGTCGGGCTCAAATCTCAAAAATGATCAGCGCGGAGGCGCCCATTGCTGAAGGAAGGCGATGACCTTGGCCGGAGAATGGGCGTCGCCTTCTTCGAGCGCGCCGGTTTCCTGGGTGGTGAGCAGTTTACCGCTCGCATCGAGCACGACCAGAACCGGGAGACCGTGTTGGGTGGGGTTGCCGTATTTTTCGATGGTGGCGAGGTTACGCTTGGTGCCGTTACGGGAGTTGACGTCGATCATCACGAGGACGTGGTTTTGATCGAGGACACGGGTCACGTCGCGGTTGGTCTCCATCAACCCATGCAGGCGGCGGCACCACACACACCAATTGGCCCCAAACTCCAGAAGCACATGTTTGTTTTCGGCCTTCGCCAGGGTCAGGGCCATGGCGATGTCTTCGGCTGCATCCGCCGTGGGACTGTAGATATCAGGCCCCATTTGCGGATATTCGGCAGCGTGGAGAGTCACAGTTAAAATAAAAATGGAGAACAGGTAACGCATGTGAATCGCAGAGTTAGCCACAACAGGCACAAAAATCACAAGACTGCGAATCGGCGGTTTAGACGTAGCCATAAAGACAGTCTTAACCACAAAACACACAAAACACACGAAAGCAGTTGGTTAATCCGTGCGACATGGAGGCGGATTCAAGCACCGATTGGTGAAGGCTCATGTCGCCAACCGAACCAAAAAAGTCACGCGGTTTTCGGGTTTTTCGCGTGTAGTCAGGCCATTCACTCCGTTCAGGGACGTGGTTTTCCGAATGCATGAGTTTGGCTTAGACCGCGTGGGACACCCAGAAGCGGCACTCGTCGGAGAAATCGCGGACGGCCGCTGTTTCTTTGCAGATGTTGCGCCGCATGGCATCCCAGTGGTGGGCCCACCCGGTGGCCTGCAGATCCTCGAGAATTTCCTCGCGATCGGGCAGGTGCATGAATGTGCGACCCAGGTCGTCTTCGAAATAGCGGTCCCCGTATTCGGCGAGACGCGGGTCCTGGGTGCCGGCAGCCCAACGACGGGCCTCGGCCCACCACATCGCGCGTTCGGTTTTGGAATGTTCGCGGTCGTGAGTGGTGAAGATGAGGGGGGCACCCACGGCGCAACATGCGCGGATGCTGCGGAGCGCGGCCCGGCGATTGTAACGTTGGATATTTGGCGGGCGTGGCTTTCCGGAGATTATTTCCTAGGAATCAGGGGCTTGCGGGAAGATTGGTTTGGTAACAATGTCGCAATTAGTGGCCATTCGTGAAGTCAGATTACCTACGCAAAAGGAACTCAGTTCACTGCCGGGACCGGCAATCGTGGCGTATGCGGCTCGTTGTGCATTACGAGTGCTACCGTTGGTTGCCGCTGAAGAAAATGTTTTAGCATGGGGTGAAGACGCGCAGGAGCATATAGAAGCCGTGTGTCGGGCTGTGCAGACGGCACTAGTCTTCTGCACAGCCCGACACGAAGCGGTCTGGGCCGAA
>CAXBOL010000664.1:0-3468 GCA_963977295.1 uncultured Opitutaceae bacterium | reverse complement strand
GCCGGTCGCCTACCCCTAAGCGACCGGCCATTTGTTTTCTGAGTTACCCCAAATGTCTCGCTAAGCGAGAACTGCCTTCACGTTGTTCACGCGCTGCCTTTCGTCAACCTCGACATTATTACATTTTTGAAAGGTTTCTAAACGCACAACAAAGGCGGCGTTCTTTGACTTTCCACGGCACCGTCAAATCGACACGCTGCGTAGCCGCGTGCCGTTCCCCACTGCACTTCACCGCGAGGACTCATTTCTTCTCGGCCACACCCCCTCCCTGCCCTCCACCCTTCACTTGTGCTCATCCTCCGCCCAACCCTGAAGCTCGCCGCCAAGCTCAAACTGGCTCCTCTACAGGACTTACCCCCGGCGCCTCAACCGATCGCCGACTCGTGCGTCCGCGCCTTCAAATGTGGCAAAAACTCCTACCTCATTTTTTCCAATACCGCCTCGTTGTTTTCCTTCGTCACGCCTCAGCGAGGTGTAACCAATGCCAAATCACTGCGCACGACGTCTGGGACCGCCATTCACCAGAATTTGGATCGAACCGAACACGGCCAACATCACGTCTCCGCGATCCTCTCGACCATGGCGGACTGCCAATTCTCCCGCTGCCACGATCGAGCGGTGCTCGGCTCCATCAATGATTTGGCGTGGATGGCGGAAAGTCACCTCGCCTGTGGTGACTCGGCCAAGACAGTAATGATCCTCGTCAATCAAGCCCCCATGAGCCAGCTCGATATGGATAACCCCGTTCACCGCTTTACCGCACTCACTTCAGACTCACGCGCTTCCATTCGGTAAGGGCGAACCGAAGGTCTCCGCCCCCGCGCTCAATCGAACACCCACAAAACGACCTGACTCCCCTGATTCAGTCCCCCTTAATCCGGGGTAGTTTACCGCTGATCAATCGCCTATATTAAGCCGACCCGACGGGAACCGCCCCCCTTCCCTGCCTCCAGATTCTCGCACCGAAACCCTTTCCTCGATGCTCAGACCATGACCTCTGCGAAACCTAACCGCACCCTTTCCTTCAAACGGCCCGAAGCCGACCTCTCGTCACTCGAACTGCTCGCTCGCGAATACCCGAATTCCGACGCCGCCATTGCGGAAATTGCCCGCTTGTCCGCCGTGCAGACCCTACCCCAAGGCTCCATTCACGTCATCAGCGACATCCATGGGGAGGATAAGAAACTACAGCATGTGATCAACAACGCGTCCGGCACGCTCCGTCCCTTGATCGAGGAAATGTTCGGAGAGCGCATGTCCAAAACCGAGATGCGGGAGTTTCTCAAACTCACCTTCTATCCGGCCGAAGTGACCGCCAGACTTGCCCAGACACTCACCGACCCGGCCGAACTTCGGAGCTACGCCCTGCGCACGCTGGGGTGGCAATTCGAGCTCCTGCGCAGCCTCATGTCGAATTACAGCCTACGCCTGGCTTCCCAAGTCTTTCCGGCCGAGTATGGCGAACTCCTCCTAGAGATTCTCCACGCACCCTCGACCGAGCGCGGCCAGGGCTTCACGGAGGCCATCATCGATGAATTGCAGCGCCGCGATCGCTTACTGCATCTGATCCATATCCTCGGCCGGCTGATTCGAAATCTGGCCGTCGACGAATTGATCATCGCCGGAGACTGTTGGGACCGAGGACCCCGAGGCGACCGGGTGGTTGATTATCTGCGCCTACAGCCGAACGTGGCCTTTATCTGGGGCAATCACGATGCCCTGTGGCTCGGCGCCGCCCTCGGCAATGAGGCACTCATCTGCACCGTGCTGCGGGTCTCTCTCCGCTATCGCCGCCTCGGACAGCTCGACGAAGGATACAGCGTTCCGCTGACTCCTCTGGAGCATCTCGCCCGCACCGTCTACCACGACGATCCGGCCAAGTTCTTCACCCCCAAGAGCGAAGGCATGCGTCCGACGGAGATCGTCGCGTGCATGCAGAAAGCGGCGGCGGTGATGCAATTCAAACTCGAAGGGCAGTTGATCGAGCGTAATCCCCAATGGGAACTGGGCCACCGCCGCCTGCTGCATCGCATCGATTTCGACGCCGGCACCATCGAAATCGATGGCGAGCGCTACGCCCTGCGCGACCAACACTTTCCCACCATTGACCCGGCGAACCCCTATGAGCTCACCCCGGAGGAAAAGAGCTGTCTGGCCCGCCTGCGGCATTCATTTTTGATCAGCCAAAAACTGCGGGCGCAAATGCGTTTCCTCGTCGGCAACGGCTCCATGTATCTGCAACGGGGCGATTGTCTCATCTTTCATGGCTGCGTGCCGTCCGATAAGAACGGCCAGTTCTTGCCCATGATGGTAGATGGCCAGCCCCTGACCGGAAAGACCCTGTTCGAAGGCATCGAAACGGTGGTCAGGCGAGCTATGGAACGCTCCGCCCCCAAGGATTTGGATTTTCTCTGGTATCTCTGGAGCGGACCGCGGTCGCCCCTGTTCGGCAAAGACCGTATCGCTACGCTCGAACGCGATTTCATTGCAGACAAAAAACCTCATCGCGAAACCAAGGATCCCTATTTCTCGCTCATTCATGAAACCAAATTCTGTGACGCAGTGTTGACGGAATTCGGGGCCAATCCTGACCACGGGCTCATCGTCAACGGACACGTGCCGGTCAAGGTGGAGGAAGGGGAATCCCCCTTAAAACGAAGCGGCAAAGCCATCACCATCGATGGAGCCTTCTCCGAAGCCTACGGCGACCACGGCTATACCCTCCTGCTGGAACCGTCAAAAATCGTGCTGGCCGAACACCATCATTTTGAATCCGTGGAATCGGCCATTCGCGACGGCGTGGACATCGTGCCCCACACCCGGGACATTCGGGTATTTGACCAGCCGCGCACCACCAAGGACACCGAACGAGGACAACGCATTCGCTACCGCATTGCGGAGTTGGAACGCCTCATCGAAGCCTATCGAACCAATCGTTTGAACGAGGTGCCTAATAGCGCGGCCGGCAATGCCTTCTTCGAAGCATCCCACTTGCAGTGACCACCAAACCGATGGCGGCCGCCTGGCGGAGTCTTCGGAACTCCGCCGCAGTCGGTCTATGGGGAACATTCGTCGCTTCGGGATTCGGCCGACACGCTTTCCCGCAACACCCCTAAACGGTGGGTTCCCTGCTCATTGGGGTGGAATCACCCCACCACCTGACACCCGATAAAGTCCGCCGTGCCACGACACATTGCTCAGCGTCGCGGCCGGATCGAACTCGTTCAGTTGTGGTGTTGCGGTCAGGCTACGGTAGCCGGGATCGAGCCCAAAGACTCCGTGCACGACCGTCTCAAAAAAGTTGCCCGCGGACAGGCAGGTCCAGTCATTGATATACGGCCACTCCGTCGGCGCTTTGCGGGCGCCTCCTTCCACCGCCGGAGCGGCGTTCTCCACAAAGTGAGCTTGCGAATACGGCCCTTGGCGCCCGGTGCGAGCGAGTCCCGGCAACCAGGTCGCCAAGAGATT
>CAXBOL010000663.1:0-3469 GCA_963977295.1 uncultured Opitutaceae bacterium | reverse complement strand
ATGTGACCAATGGTCGTGTGGTCAAAGGCATCAAGTTTAAGGAACTCCGCGACGCCGGAGACCCGGTCGAGTGCGCCAAAGCCTACGATGCCCAAGGAGCTGACGAGTTGGTCTTTTTGGATATAACCGCATCGAGCGACGGACGCTCGATCATGCACGATGTCGTCGCTGCGACCGCCGAACAGTGCTTTATGCCCCTTACCGTCGGCGGTGGATTGCGCACCGTTGCAGACATCGAAGCGATGCTGCGATCAGGGGCCGACAAGGTCTCGCTCAACACCGCGGCCATCAATGATCCGGAACTAATTCGCAAATCGTCCGAACGCTTCGGTGCCCAATGCATCGTGCTTGCCATCGATGCCAAACGTGAACCCGACGGAAAATCATGGCGCGTTTACACCCATGGCGGACGTAATCGCACTGAGCTCGACGCGATCGCCTGGGCCCAAAAGGCGGTAGCACTGGGAGCGGGCGAGATATTGCTCACCAGTATGGACTGCGACGGCATGAAAACCGGCTACGACGTGCCGCTGACCCGAGCAATGAGCGACTCCGTAAGTGTGCCTGTCATCGCCAGTGGCGGAGCCGGGACCCTGCCCCATTTTGCCGAAGCCCTCGACCAAGGCGGTGCGAGTGCCGCCCTCGCAGCGAGTCTATTTCACTTCGGTGAACTGACCGTGCCTCAGGTAAAAACCTATCTCGCCGAACGCGGACTACCCGTGCGGCATTGAGCCGACCAGCTCAATTGCCAGAGTCTCCAGTTGGAGAACTGATTGATCATAGAAAAGCCCGAAAGTCGTGAGTTCGGGCGCGCCCCAAAGCCCAGTATACACCCGCTTGAAAATTACATAGGGTTCGTATGACCCCCTTTTAATGAGCAATTTGTATAATTTTGTCAAAATTCAAGGTATGACGTCTTTTTCACAGGGCATACTACATCGGACAAAGACGTCATACCTTGAATCTTGACTAACTTGCTGACTACAAGCCTGAGCGACTTGTTAGATCGGTCGGTCGTCCTCCCTTCACTTGCCTCTTGGGCTTGGCCTTAACGCCTGGATCATCGCGTCGACTACTATTCAGCAAAGGAGGGGGATCTCATTCCTTCTTTGCTGAATTCGTTGATGAATCCGCGAGGTCAGACTGCCGCAACGCTCCCGATACTGTGGAACGTTGCATCGCTGGGCAGCACGGCACGGTGACAAAAATCACCGAACTCTTCGCCATCTTCGCGCTCTTTGGCGTAGCGGTTGATGATCGGAGTCAAAAGCTCAACTGATTCATCGATGGTGATCTTGGGAGAGACCAAGCGATTGAGCCGGGTTCCGTTATACTTCGCACCGATGTAGAGCGCATATTTACCCGGCGCCTTACCGACAAAAGCGATTTCGGCGAGATACGGACGAGCGCACCCGTTCGGGCATCCGGTCATCCGCAGGCTGATGGCGTCATCTTTGAGGCCAGCGGATTCCAACACCGCTTCGAATTTTTCCAAGACCTCCGGCAAGACGCGTTCACTCTCAGCTAGAGCCAATCCGCAGGTAGGGAGAGCGACGCAGGACATCGAATTCAAACGCAGCGATGAACGCTCGTTTTCCTTATCGAGTCCATATTTGCTTAAGATCGCTTCGATTTCAGATTTCTTTTCAGCCGTGATTCCGGAGATGGTCACGTTTTGGGTCGGGGTCAGACGAAAATCGCCCGTGTGAATCTGGGCTACTTCCCGCAGGGCGGTCTTCATCAGCCAACCGTCGCGGTCCTTAATCCGACCGCTCAAAATGTGCAGCCCGTAAAACCAGGTGCCATCGGTGCACTCGTGCCAACCGTGCGGATCTTGAATCGTGGTGAAGTCAATTTCACGCGCGGGTCCGAAGGTGACGCCAGACCGTTTTTCGACTTCGGCCTTAAACCACGCAATCCCCCGGTCTTCGATCGTGTATTTGAGGCGAGCATGACGACGATTGGTGCGATCACCGTAATCCCGCTGCGTCGCGATGACCGCGGCACCAATCGCGTTAACTTGATCCGGAGTAATAAAGCCCATCGAGTCAGCCAAACGCGGAAAAGTTTCTTCGTTTCCATGACTCATCCCTAGTCCGCCTCCCATGGTCACATTGTAGCCCACCAAGGTGTCGTTTTCGATGATAGCAATAAATCCCAAATCTTGAGAATAGACGTCGACGTCGTTGGACGGCGGAACCGCAAATCCCACCTTGAATTTACGTGGCAAATAAGTGGCGCCGTAGAGAGGTTCCGCCTCAGATTCTCCGCCTGCGACTAGTTCGTCATCCAACCAAATTTCATGATACGCCTTGGTTTTGGGCAACGCGTATTCCGAAAACGACTTGGCGTGTTCATACGTCGCAGCATGGGCGGCACTGCGCTCCGGATTGGGCGGTGCCATGATGTTGCGGTTCACATCACCGCACGCGGCAATCGAATCCATCAAGGCTTGGTGCATGCCTTGGATCAACGGCTTTAGATTGCCTTTGAGAATACCGTGAAACTGAAACGTTTGCCGGGTTGTCAGGCGCAGGGATCCGTTGGCTTGTTCGTCCGCCAATTTATCCAACACCAACCATTGCGCGGGACTGCATCGTCCACCGGGCAAACGAACGCGTAGCATGAAGGAAAACGCTTTTTCCAACTTGGCTCTGCGGCGTTCCGTGCGGAGGTCACGATCATCCTGCAGGTAAAGGCCGTGGAATTTCGTAAGTTGTTGATTATCCTCAGAAATCGCTCCCGTAGAGTCATCTTTCAGCTCCTGTGCGATGGTGCCTCGAAGGAAATTCGAGGCCGATTTAATGCCTTCATTGGCACTGAGCGGCTTGGTTTCAACTGGGTCTGAGCTCATGGAAAAACGTTGAACTTGGCTCGGCCGGCAAGGCGATTCAAGAAATATTTAGTAACATAGGTAACTTGGTAATGATAGATCGGATAACTTCCATTCAGCCAAATTCTGTCTTTCCGAATTCAGATCAAAAAAAACCGCCACCCCACGGTGACGGTTTTTGAAAAAGGACGGATTAGTCTGAATTTAGTAGCGGTAGTGATCGGGTTTGTAGGGGCCATCCACCGAAACACCGATGTAGTCGGCTTGGGCAGCACTCAACTTCGTCAGCTTGGCGCCAATTCGGTCGAGGTGGAGTCGGGCTACTTCTTCGTCAAGGTGCTTCGGCAAGCGGAACACGGCGGGCGTGTAAGTTTCACGCTTATCCCACAAGTCAAGTTGAGCCAACACCTGATTGGTGAACGAAGCCGACATCACAAACGAAGGATGCCCCGTCGCGCAGCCCAGATTCACCAGACGTCCTTCGGCGAGCAGGTAAATGCTCTTTCCGTCAGCAAAGGTGAACTTGTCATACTGGGGCTTGATCTCGTCGCGGACAATACCCGGCTCTTTGTAGAGTTTCGTCACTTGGATTTCGTTATCGAAGTGACCGATGTTACAAACGATCGCTTGGTCGCG
>CAXBOL010000662.1:0-3471 GCA_963977295.1 uncultured Opitutaceae bacterium | reverse complement strand
CGCTAAAGCTGGTCCCGAGGATCGGGTATCGCGACCAATCAAGACGCCACCTTTGCCGCCAATCCACTTGCCCACGGCCTCTCCCAAACGGGCAGCAAACGTTTCGTTGATCAATGGCCCCCCGAAAGGGCCCCGCACACCGTCGGTGCCGAAGTAGACTCGCTTCATGAGTTAAAAAAATCCCGGGTGGCGTTGATTTTGGCCCGCACCGCCCCACCGAGCAACAATTCACGAGCGGTCTCCACTCCGTCGATGGCCGAGGCAACTTTACCCGTGGCCCACAAGCCGAGACCCGCATTAAGTGCGATGGTGTCGATCAGTCCGTAGGGAGCATTCCCGGCCAGAATGGCTTCAACGATCGCGAGGTTGGTGGCTACATCGCCCCCCTTGAGGTCATTGAAACTCGAAGGCTGCAGGCCAAAGTCTGCGGCCTTCCATCGGCGATCGATATCCGCCAATCGCCCGACGCCTTTCACCCGGTTGTCAGTCGCCGTGGTGATTTCATCGATCCCACCTCCACCTTGGATTACACCGTGAGCGACCACCCCCGCCTTGGTATCTAGAAGCTCCAATACCGCGGCCATGCGATCCACCCACTCTTCGGCGAAGACGCCCAAAAGCACGTGAGCCGGGCGGCCTGGGTTGATGGTGGGACCAAGAATATTAAAAACCGTTCGTCGCCCCCGCGCCGCCAACGCCTTACGAACCGGCACGATGTGCTTGAAGGCCGGATGATAAGCCGGTGCAAAAAAGAAACAAAACCCCAAGTCGCGTAGCGCCGCGTGCAGTTTTTCCGGGGGCGCGTCCAACTTCGCCCCCAGGCCGGCCAAAAGATCCGCGCTTCCGCAAGCTGAAGTGATGCCCCGATTCCCGTGTTTCATCACTTTCACCCCACCACTCGCCAACACGAGAACCACCATGCTCGAGATGTTGAATCCTCCGGAGTGGTCCCCTCCGGTTCCCACGATGTCAATGGCTTCGGCCGCAAACTCCTGGACTCCGGGATCGATCGCGCGGGCCCGAAAAGCTCGGGCCATGGCGGAAATTTCTTCAGCCGTTTCGCCTTTATCAGCCAGAGCGACCAAAAAACTAGCCTTCACTTCGTCCGCGACCTCGCTGCTTTCCAGCGCAGCCGCAGCCAAGTCAATCTCGGAGGCCTCGAGGTTAAGGTTCTCGTGCAGTTTGGCAATCAGAGGGTTGAGTTCGGACATCGCTCTGTAGACCAAGCTGAAAATGCTTCGGCGCAAAGCCAAATCTGGACACTTCGGCTAGGATGTGGGACCCAATGAGGGTGCGTCTAAGCCTCGTCTCCCTTTTCTTTCTATGCAGTGCCTCTCTCTGGGCCAACGAAGCCGCATCCCCAGATGCGAGTAAACCCGAGAGTTTATTGAGCCACCGCGACGCCGTCATTCTCGGGCTGGTCGAAGGCATCACCGAGTTTTTGCCCATCTCCTCTACCGGGCATTTGATCATCACGAATCAAGCCCTTGGGCTTTCAAGTGACACCCCCCTGCGACAAGCCGACGGCACCCCACTCTGGATTAAACCGCCGTCACCCGATCCCCCTGAAGGCATTCCCGTGACGTTAAAGAGCGCCGCCGATACCTATATCGTCGTGATTCAGGTGGGAGCAATCGCCGCCATCGTCTTTATTTTCTGGTCATCCCTCCTCGGCATCTTGCGTGGCCTGAGTGGGCAAGACCCGTCCGGACTCCGGTTGCTGAGAAATATCGCGTTGGCTTTTTTCCCCGTGGTCATCGTCGGGCTGTCCGTCGATGATTTCATTGATGAGCACTTGTTTTCGATCCAGACGGTAATTTGGGCACTGCTGGTGGGCTCCGCCTTCATGTGGGGCGCAGAGTGGTGGCGCAAAACCCATCAAAAATCTGCGGCAATCGAAAAACTCCCCGCTGATCTCACCGTGCGCGAATCACTTCAAATTGGAGTGGTGCAATGTCTTGCCCTCTGGCCCGGCATGAGTCGCTCCATGGTAACCATGGTGGGCGGTTACTTTTGTGGTTTGGCTCCCGCCAAGGCGGCCGAGTTCAGTTTTCTCGTGGGCCTACCCGTTTTAGGTGGAGCGGCAGTCTACAAGGCATGGCAGACGGGGCCGGTCATTTTATCGGTTTTTGGTTGGAGCGAGATGCTGGTGGGCGCACTAGTCGCAGCCGTTTCAGCCGGTGTCGCCGTGCGTTTTCTCGTCTCTTACCTGCAAAAATTCGGTCTGGGAGCATTCGCCATTTATCGTGTTATTCTCGCGGCCGTTTTGGCGTGGACCCTGTTGGACTGAAATCGAACACGTTAATCGTCGGATAATCGCTTGACGCTCAATACTCTGGATCTTTATCCCTCACCTTTACCAATTTCATAGAGCTCGCTCCGTGCGATCTCGCTGAACACTCAATACTGACCATCTCATGGCCCAACCGAAACGCAAACAATCCAAACGCCGCAGCGCTATGCGCCGTGCCGCTAACGCTTTTAAGGCTCCCGAAGTTGCCTTCGATCCGACCGACGGCTCTGCCGTTCGTCCTCATCGCGTAAACCCCAACACCGGGATGTATCGCGGTCGCCAAGTGCTCGACGTCAACGTCTGAGCCCTTTACTGACCAAAATTATCCGTCCGATTTTCATCGCGGATGGAAAACCCCAACGAAACAACCCGCCGCATCGCGCTGGACGCAATGGGCGGGGATCTCGGGCCGGCCGAAGTGGTGGCGGCCCTCCAGTTGGCGCTGCAAGAGTTCCCTGACCTTTGCCCGGTGACCATCACCGGCGATCAGGAAATCTTGGGCCCATTGCTGGCTGCCGCCAACCTGACGAACCACCCCAAGGTTTCCGTGCTTCATGCGTCGGAAGTCATTTCGATGGGCGACGAAGTCATGACCGCAATTAAGCGGAAACGTGATTCGTCGATGATCAAAGCGATTGAATTGGTGAAGGACGGCAAGGCTCGCGCCGTCATCAGCACGGGCAACACCAAGATTCTCGTTTCGGCTGGAACCCTCAAATTACGAACGTTGGCCGGCGTCGATCGCCCCGCCCTGGCCCCGGTCATTCCCCGCGAGGGAGGACACTTCATTTTGATCGATGCTGGTGCCAATCCCGACGCTCGGCCGTTGCATCTCGTGCACAATGCAATTTTGGGCAGCCATTACGCCCGCATGGAGTTGGGCATCGAGCGCCCACGAGTCGGGTTGCTCACGATCGGAACTGAAGAAGGCAAAGGCAATGCGCTCATCAACGGCACGCATGAAGCCCTCAAACAAATCGGTGGACTGGTGAATTACGTGGGCCCCGTGGAAGGCTTCCAAGTTTTCCTCGATCACGTTGACGTCATCGTATGCGACGGCTTCACCGGCAACATTTGCCTCAAGAGTTGGGAGTCGTTGTCCAAGTTTTTCCGCAACGAATTGAAAGCCCAAATGCTCGCTTCGCCACTCCGGCGCCTCGGCGGCATATTGGCAAAAG
>CAXBOL010000661.1:0-3474 GCA_963977295.1 uncultured Opitutaceae bacterium | reverse complement strand
CTGGGGGCATTGGTCCTAGTAATTCAAAGCTGGTAGGGCCTCGGTGCACTTTGGATGGAAGCGCTAAGCGCGCTGTGCCCCATAAACCCCCACCGCTTGGATTTGGGCTTTAACACCAAGTTGCGGAGCCGCAAGTTATTCGACTGCTATACTTTGCGTTCTTACCGGCTTGGTGACTTCCTGTCCTCCGACCGTGTCCCCCAGGGGCTCGGCGACGGGGGATGCGTTAAAATTAATCTAATTCAATCGGACTGATGGTGCGACAGCCCACTAGTCGCAAATTACCAAACCCGCGTTGTCGGCCAACAGCACCCGCGCTTCACTGTTCACGCCTTCGTCGGTAAATGCCGCTCGCATCGCCGCCGCCGTGCGATCCGCGGTGTGGCTTTCCGCGACACAAAGCACACTTGAGCCGCTGCCGCTCAACCAGCCGGTCAACGCGCCCGCCGCGACTCCCGCCGCGATGGCGGCTTGGGCGCCCCGAATACCCGGCAAGCGATAAGGTTCGTGCAGAAAGTCGCTCGCCGCGCCCTGCAGTTTGGCCAAATCGCCGGAGATAAACGCCGCCGTCAAATAGGCCGCACTGTTCACGCTTCGCACGGCGTCCCCGTGTGAAATTTGCGGCGGTAGCACTCCACGGGACGCTTTCGTGGCCACCTCCACGGCGGGCGAAACTACTACAAATTTTAAACCTTCCGGCACTTCGACTCGAATCAATCCCCGGTAGTCAGCTGCGGTGTCCCCACAGCGTCCCACGCAAAACCCACCCAACACTCCCGCCATGGCATTGTCCGGGTGCCCTTCCAGCTCGGTGATTAATTTCACTAAACCGTCCCGCGTGAGCGGCTCATCCGCCCATCGATTCAGCCCCGCCAACACCCCCGCCAACACCGTCACGCTGGATCCGAGGCCACGCGCAGCCGGCACATCGCCCGTAATGGTGAATTCAAAGCCTTGGCGCGTCGCCCTGGTGTTTTGCTCAAAGGCCAATACGGCTTCTTCAACCATCGCCAAAGCCCGCGCATCAGATTCACGGGCCGGGACAACCTTGCCGTCATCACGGCTCTGGATTTGCACCGTGTTGTAAATTTGCAGACCCAATCCCAGCGTATCAAACCCCGCCCCACAATTGGAAGTGCTTCCCGGCACCCGAATCGTTAACGATTTCATCCCGCAAAGGCCTGCGATTGGTGCACCCGCGAAGCTTTGATCGCTCGATCCAATTCCCGATCCACGATCTTCTTTTTGAGATCATCGCGTTTGTCGTAGTTTTTTTTGCCCGTGCAGATGGCCACTTCGACTTTCACCAACGCTTCTTTCATATACATGCGCAGCGGCACCAAGGAACGACCGCCCATGTTGAGGGCTTGATGAATTTTACGAAGCTCCGTCTTTTTGAGCAGGAGCTTGCGCGTCCGCTTCGGCTCATGATTCGAGTAATTGCCGAAGGCATACTCATCGATGTGCGCATTGACCAACCAAAGCTCACCTTCCTTCAAGCGACCAAAAGCATCGTTGATCTGCGCCCGCCCCCCGCGGATAGATTTCACCTCGGTTCCCTTTAAGGCGATGCCGGCCTCAAAACGCGTTTCTACCGTGTAGTCGCGCAGCGCTTTCGAGCTGCGGATTTCGGTGAAACGTCTGGCATCTTTTTTGGACTTGGCGGCCATGGGACAGGTTGAGGCAGAGAGAGAATATGAAAACGGGCGGCACCGCGTGATGCGGAGCCGCCCGATAAATTCAAATTCGCTGGCGAATTACGAAGCTAATCAAGCCTCCGCCGTTTCAATCGTGATTCTGCGCTCGATAATTTCGCGCAACGCCACGTCTTCTGGCGCTAACTTTTCCAGCGACTCGACCAACGGGCGGCTCCCACGCTTCAACTGCTTTACGCGGCGGGAAACCACGTTGATCAGCAAATTAGGGTCCGTCACCACTTTGAGGGCATCTTTGATATAATCGTCACGCATGGGAAAATTGTTTCTTGGATCGTTAAAAACCGGCAATCGCAAAGGGCCAACAATTTCCCGTCAAGGGCAATCTTGCCCGCTTGCCGCGTCCACCGAATTCTGTAAAGCACCTCATCTACCATGATGATTGGATGGACCACGGTGGAAAATCAGGCTCAAGCGCAGGAACTCGCTGCAGGGCTCGTCACGTCGCGATCCGTTGTCTGCGTGCAAATCGAGGGGCCCATCCAGTCGGTCTTTCGCTGGGAAGGAAAGATGGATAAAAGCACCGAATATCGCCTCATGATTAAATTTCTCGGCGCCCGATCCCGCGACGTCGAAGCCTGGATTTTAAGGCATCATCCCTACGAAACTCCCGAGTGGATTGTGGTCCAGACTGAACACGTTGCGGAAAAATACTTGTCATGGGCTCAGGCGAACTCTAGCTCCCTTCCCTTTAACGCGTCAAACGAACCACTTTAAACCGCTAACACCATGTCCCAACACAAGAGTCTCCAAGGTCCTAAGGGCCTCGTCGTGAAACGTAACGTTCTCAAGCGCTTCGAGCGCGTCGAGCTGATGAAAAAGCGCGGCACCTGGAAAGAAGGCGACCGCGTGGTCGGCCTCCGTAAGACCCTCCCTGAGATCTAAAATTCTGGATTCCAGCACTTTAAAAGGCAGGACCGAACCTCTTCGGCCTGCCTTTTTTGTGTCCTCAACTGTCAGCCTACCGCTCTCGTCCACCTTCACTTATGTCTCTCATGAAACACCTCCGCGTTGCGCTGATTGGATTTCTAATGGGGTGCGCCGACGTCGTGCCCGGCGTCTCCGGCGGCACGATCGCCTTCATTTGCGGCATCTACGAGCGCCTCCTTAACGGCATTAAGACCTTCGACATCACCTCCCTGCGCCTGCTCCTGCAGGGAAATTTTGCCGGAATCTGGGCACGTATTCCGTTCCTTTTCTTTATTTCTTTGGGCATCGGATTGGTCACCGCCATCGCGACCCTCGCCAAAGTGCTCTCGCATCTCATGGCAAATCACCCGGCGGCCCTGTGGTCCTTTTTCTTCGGACTCGTGCTCGGCTCGATCGTCTTGTTGGCCCGGCAGACGTGGAGTTGGAAACCGCTAGATTGGGTGACGTTTGCCGCCTTCGGATTGGGCACCTACTTGCTGGTCGGCCTGAGTGTTTTTCAGACTCCTCCCGGCCTCGGATTTACATTTCTTGCCGGCGCCATCGCCATCTGCGCCATGATCCTGCCGGGAATTTCGGGGTCCTACTTGCTCGTCATCATGGGCAAATACCAAGAGGTGCTCGATGCCGTGAATAATCGCGACATCGTGACGTTGGGGGTCTTTTGCCTCGGTATCGCCACCGGCATTTTGTCGTTCGTCCGGATCGTGAGTTGGTTGCTGAAGCACTATCGCCACACCACCCTCATTGCCCTGACCGGCGTAATGGCCGGCGCGCTACGAACCCTGTGGCCATGGAAAGAGACGCTCACCACCCGGATCAACAGCCATGG
>CAXBOL010000660.1:0-3474 GCA_963977295.1 uncultured Opitutaceae bacterium | reverse complement strand
GATTTGACCAAGAGATTCCGCACCGTCGACTCATCCCAATCGTGCAGGACATTGGACATCAGGTGCACATCGTAGCCAACCGGCCACTCGTCCTTGAACATGTCGCCAGCCACGACCTTCACCCGCTCCCCACACTCCTGTTTGGCAATCCCGGCTTCCGCGATGCGATCAACCGGGGGGCGCTCCAAAACCGCACCCGTAAGATGGGGATGACGCGCCACCAACGCACATACGTAAATGCCAGACCCACCTGCGATATCGAGCACCGCCCGATGATCAGCGAAATCAAATGCCCTCGCGATTGCCGGTCCCAACAAGACCCCCCGACAATCCATGCCCGCCGTAAACGCCTCGGCAAATTCCGGCCGTTCCATCGCTTGGGCCCAGGCCTGCGGATCGTAACTGCCAAACCGCGCCGGCTTTCCCGTGCGGAGCACCTCCAACATCGCCAAGGTCGATGGACGGTCCTTCATCGAACTGAAATACGGTCCCACGTTCCACGGCGACGAGGCCACCAGGTGTTCTCGTCCTCTGAGAGTCACCAAAAACACGCCACCACTCTGCGTCGTCAGGCCCGCGGCCGTGCAGAGTGTCATCATCACATCAGCCGGACGCGGATGGATTTCAAACTTCTGGCAGATGGCCCCAAACGTAGCCGGATTGTCCGCCAACCACGTGAATAAATCCAAGTGCGAGATCGCGACCGCCAACAGGTCTACTGCGGCGAGCCCATCGCGATAACGGTAGAGGGCTAACGGATCAGATATCGGGTCGGCTAATAAGTCTTTGAGCGCCATAGCCCACCAGGCAAACAGGCGTCAGCCTCAGGCACGAGTCCGATTCAACGATCCGGTCCAATCTCTTCTGCCCGAACCGGGCAATCCGTCGATCGACATTTACACCCCAGTCACGATTCCCAGCGGCTCGCGCGTCTTCCACATGCCGCGGGTGAAGTCAGGAAAGTCCATCGTGCGACTCCGGTTGGCAATCGAACGTTCGCTCAATTCCGATACCGCGCTCAAGGCCGCCGCATCATAAACATCGGTGTCCATCGGCTGTCCTTCGAGGAGACATTGGATGAGTCGGTAATCCTCGATGAAGTCCATGCCGCCGTGCCCGGCATCTTTGGCCTTTTCGATAACATTAGTCCACAACGGGTGTTGATACTCGGCGACGTAGCGATCGAGTTCCTCCCATCCATGCCCCTCGGACACGCCTTCGATATGAATCTTTGGGGTCGGGTATTTTTGCACGATCCCGCGGGTGCCCTGCACCAGAATATCCCGACTGTAGGGCCGCGGCGTATTGGTATCGTGGGTTAACACGATCGTTTGCCCGTGATGCGTGCGTATCAGCGAAGTCACGACATCGCCCAACTTGTATTCCTGGCGGGCTTGCGGACTATCAGGACCAAACTCCTTGGCGGCATAAAGGTTCAAGCTATTCGAGGGACTCGCCATTGAAACCATGTGGTCGAATTGATTGCCCCGGTTGATGTTCATGCATTGCGCAATCGGGGCCAGGCCGTGGGTGGGATAGAGATCGCCGTTGCGATGCTTGGAATGCTCGAGGCGCCACAGGCCTTCGTGATTGTCACTGAACTTGATCGAACGCAGATCGTGCAAATAGCCACACCGCGCGTGAATCAGATCCCCCAGCAAGCCTTTACGCACCATGTTGAGCACCATCAGTTCGATGCGGTCATAGTTACAGTTCTCCATCTGCACGCAGTGTTTGCCCGTGCGCTCCGCGGTTTCCACCAACTGCCACGCCTCCTCAATCGTCACCGCCGCCGGGATTTCGGTCGCAGCGTGTTTGCCGTTTTCCATCGCTTCCACCATCACCGGCGTGTGCCAACGCCAAGGCGTGGCGTTGTAGACTAAGTCAATGTCGTTCCGGGCACAGAGTCGTTTGTAATCCGTTTCTCCCCGCGTGTAGAGGTCCGGCTTGGGTTGACCGGCTTCCACCGTCAGTTGCTGGGCCTTTTCGGCATGGGCCGGAACGATGTCGCAGATGGCCACCAACTCGACGTTGGCAATTTTCAGCAAGTTGCGAATATGCCCCGTGCCCTGCAGCCCGGCACCAACAAATCCAACTCTCACCTTGCCGAGCTTCGGCGATCGGAAACCGGGCTGGGCCCCCAGCTTGCCCGCAGCGGCAATCACGCCTAATGCGGCACTACTTTTCAAAAACTCACGGCGTTGGATAGGGGTAGTCATAGGTGAGAAGACGCTTGGCCTGTTGTTTAAAAAAACGCGAACTGATTTCCTGCCATGAAAGGTGATACGTTTACCAGAGAGGACTAGGGTATTATCCCTAGTCTATTGTGTTGGCCTTACTCGAGCCGTGGTTGCTTCGATCCTTGCGCTGCGTGATGGAGCGTTCCAATTCTTCGCTCTCGTCCTCGAACTGCGGAAAATCTACATGCTCAAATCAACGAGAAATTTGATGGATCGCTTCGACGCCGTCTACCGGGACGACGCCTATTTCGACGTGCTGAAAGCTCGACTCTTACTGGGATTAAGTGGGCTCCTCGCAACCGCGATGGTGGTCAACATGGTTAAGCTCTGGTGGGTGAACCCCCCGGCGATCGAGTTTCGGTTGATCACTAATTTGATCATTATCGGAGCTTCGATATGGGCGATACTACGACTTTGGCGGGGACAACTTAAACGGGCGGGCAACAGTTTGGTGCTGGGCTCGGTGCTCCCCATCCACGCGGTGATTTTGATTATTCCCGACTTTGCCGAGCCAGTCGCAGCCGCCGTAGTGCTCTTTGCGTTTGATTTGGTGTTTCTGCTCGTCGCCTTGGTTTTCGCCACTCAACGGGTCGCGTTCGGCGCCTTAATCATTATTCTCACGAGCTTTTTCGCTTTCAATCAGACGGTGGTCTTCGAACAAGATGTCGGAGGATCTCTGGAGTTTGTGGCCCAAACCTTGCGCCGCGACGGCATGGGAGCGCTGCTGGTCGCGTTCGCCGTGGGGCTGGCGCTCGTGCGAATGATTGAAGCCGCCAATGCCCACAGTGTTGAAGCCCTCGAAGCCACCCGGGCGACGAATGATCACTTGGAACAACTCGTCACCGCCCGCACGAAAGATCTCGCCGCCGCCACCCAGCGCGCAGACGACGCCTCCCGCGCTAAAAGTGAGTTTCTGGCCAACATGAGCCACGAGATTCGCACTCCCCTCAACGGCATCATCGCCGCGTCCGAACTCATTCTTCGCCACCCCCAACTTCCCGCCGGAGCCGATGAACATGCCCGCTTGGTGACCGAGTCCGGTGAACTTCTGTTGAAGTTGCTCGGCGATATTCTCGACTTCTCCAAAATCGAGGCGGGCGAACTCCGCCTTGAATCCCACCCTTTTCGTTTAAAGCCGCTACTCGCGGATACGATGGCGCTACTGGAAAGCCGTGCGGCGGGGCAAGACCTTCGACTCAACTACCACATCGCCCCGGAACTGGCGGAGGTATTC
>CAXBOL010000659.1:0-3490 GCA_963977295.1 uncultured Opitutaceae bacterium | reverse complement strand
CCGGACTGAGTATTCACGATCGTGCTGGTGAAATTCCAATCGCCCTCATTTCGCAGCCACCGCACTTCCCCTTGATCGTAGCCAAATTGTCCCACCACCAGATCGAGGCGTCCGTCGGTGTGGCCGCTGAGGTTGGCCGCGCGCAGATCTGTCACGCGGGTGGTATTGGTCAAGAGTTCGTGTTTCACGAAGGAACCGTTGGCGCGTTGCTCGAGCACGAGCACCGTGCCGATGCGGCTGTTGTTGGGGGCGATCTGGCCCATGCACGCCACCAGCACATCAAGTCGGCCGTTGCCGTAGAGATCGGCGGTATCCACGTGGGCAGGCCCGGACACGCCGTCGGCCAGAATTTGTTCGGTGAATACGCCGCGGGGACTTTGGCGAATCCAGCGGACCGAGTTAAGTTGCGCTTCCACGTAGAGGACATCCAGCAGGCCATCTTGATCAAGATCTGCCAGATTGACGTGGGTGACCAAGGGGCGGCCGAAGGCTTCCACCGGGGCGCCGATCGGGATGGGATCATAAAGGGGGCCGGTGGCGAGCGGAGTCGTGTCTGCGGCAGACGTTGCCGTCGCGGTCTTTGAGGAAGCGGAAGGAGGGGGGACGGGGCTGCTCAGTAACCACCAGCCCAAGATCCCCCCGACGGCGACGCCGGCCAGAACTGGAATGACGGTGCGTAACGAAAGTCGGGCCATCAGAGGGTTTGTCGAAGGTGTAGTGGCAATAGGTCACGGGCAAGTTCGTCCAGCCCGGGTTCGAAATAGGTCAGGTCCAGGTTCTCGCGCAAAATTTCCCAGCGATACAAGGCGTCGGAACTCAGCGAGCGCAGGAGTTCTTCGTCAGCTTCGTCCGCGCACGATTCGGCTTCGAGTCGGGCCGCGTCGATCTGTTTGCCTTGGGCGAGCACGACGGCGAGGGAAACCCGGCGATCCCAGGGCAGGTCAACGTATTCGAGATCGGCGACCTGTTTGGTGATCCGCTCGATGAGTGGGAGAAATTTGGAGAGGTCGCGTTGGAACGCGGCAATGTTGGCACGCGTGACGAGTGCCCCGAGGTCATTGGCAAATGACGTCTCCAAGGTGGTGGCGACTGATTGGGCGAGGCCGGGTTGTTGCATGGCGATGAAGTATTCGCCCAAGCGACCCAGGGCGGTGGCGTTGTCCTGCACGTCGACCACCTCGTAGACCACCACGACTTGATCCTCCAGCCCCGGTGCCACCGGCAGGAGATAGGGCACGGGTTTCAGCCACCGGGGGGGCAACCACTGGTGCATCATGGCGGTGAGGGTGTGTTCGACCTGCGTCGCACCGAGTCGGGCAAATTCATCCATGAAACCATCCCACGAGGGCATGATGATGTGCGTCAGTTTGCGTTGATTAACGAGAGCCAGCGCTTCGTCGGGCGAAGTCGCGCCAGCGATGCGGACCGCTGCCCCGAACCCGGCGCTGTTGCCGGGGTAGGGCGAGGCGATGCCGCGCAGTCCCCCATGAAAAAACAATGACGTGGTGAGGTTGGGCGGAGCCAGCACGGTCGCTCCGGTGGGTCCGGCCCGGTTGGCCAGCCAGTAGGCGATATCGCGTTCCAAAAGACTGGAGGCTTCGGCCGCCGCGACGGCGGATTTGGCGGGGGCAGAGGCGATGCGGGCGAGGGAGATGGCCCCGGGAAAAATCGCAACCAGCGCTGCGGCCACGGCCAAACGACGGGTGATGAGTCCCACTGCGTCCGGCTTGGGATCGGTCGCGAACAACAGCCCCAGGATCACGAGCAGAGTGACGCCGACGATGTTCCACCATTGGAGGTGAATCATGGCCAGGCCCAGACCCACCACCATCGGGCCGAACAGGATCACAAGCTGAGACCGTTTTTCATCATCCGCGGGACGGCGTATCAGGGCGTAGACCGCAGGGGCGAGCACGAGAAGAGGCAACAACGTGATTGGGAGCGTGGGGCCGGAGTTGTAACGGGAAAACCATTGGCCGAAGCTATCGGCTTCCACGCTGCCAACGTGGGCGGCCAAACCGCTCAGCGCGGCATCAAACCACAGCCGACCGAATTCTCCGCCGGCGACGAGTCCGACGATCGACCCGATGAGGGCGCCCCCAGCGATCAGGAATCCGATAAGTTGGCGGGGACGCTTCAGTCGGGTGCCGATCGAGCCGGCCGTGGTGCTCCAATGATGAATACTCACCAGCAACTCGCCCAGGCCCCACCAGTAAAGAGCATGCAGCGGATGAATGAGATCGAAGCGTTTCAGTCCTTCGCTGAGATGTGAGGGCGCGTATTCCAGGAGGAACGCAGCGAGAATCGTGAGTGCCGCGGTCGTGGCCCAGGCTCGCCAAGGCAACCGGGGGCGTTCGGGCGTTTTTCGGGAAAGCCAAATCGAGGTGATGCCTCCGAGGGCGAGGCCCGTGGCAAGTGAGAGGGGCACGCCGGGGGTGATCCAGACGGCGAGACCGCCCAAGAGGCCAGCGAACTGGAAATACCGCAGCGGCGTCTGGGGCGTGTCGCCAATGCGTCGCAGCGTTCCTCCCGCGAAGCAAAGCAGCGACACCACCGCGAGCCCGAGCGTAAGCCCGTAGTCATTCGGAGCTCCGGCCACGAAATTGCCCGCCAAGGGATAAAGGTTGGCCCACCCGAGGGCGAGGATCCCGGCCGCCCACGGGCCAAATCGTCGCCAAGCTACCAGAGCCAAGATAATGAGAAAGACTCCCTGCAGCAGCGGTTCGATCCAACGGGCGGTGCGTTCAATCGAAAGTCCGGGCGAGTCTCCGGTGAACAGCCGTGCGACGCGGGCGACCGCGGCGAGGGTCCAGCGGTAGGGGGAGGCACGATCGACCACGCGTCCCGTGGGAGAGTTGTCGTAAGCGACTTCCCGCAAGCGCCACTCACCCGTGGCGACCATTTGTTGGGTCTCGGCGATCAGGGCGTAGGCTTCTTTGTGGGCGTCAGGTGCGATCAGCCATCGTTGACCTTGTTTATAACCCGTGGGGGAGGTGGCATCGCGAGTCGGTGAGGGGGACCCTTGGGCGGTGAGTCGGTCGACACGCCGCACTTCTTGGTTGGCTCGCCAAGTCAAGGCGCCGCCGGCGATGACGAGGGCGAGGATTACGAATAACGAAGTTGACCGGGGGAAAGTGACCATGCGCAGGAAGGATGGGGAACAAACTCGAAGCAGTGAAAGGGCGTTGAGAAGTGAAGCAAGCGTGCGCCTGAGTCGATTAGTAGCGCGTTGACCACCGCGCGGCGCGCGCGGCGTGCGCGGCGCGGGTTGAAAGTCAGAAGTTTAAGTTAAAGTTGCAGTCCAAAACTGCCGGACCTTTGGCCCGATCCCGGGTAGGGCGGTCGCTTGCGACTGCTGCGGTGGAGTGGCTCCAGGGGGACGCGGGTTTCGCGAGCAAAACCCCTACCATGGGGGGCGGATGCGGGTGGTAATCGAGGTAGGGACGGACCGCTGGGCCGTCCGCATCTGCCTCAACGCGAATCCTGCAAC
>CAXBOL010000658.1:0-3506 GCA_963977295.1 uncultured Opitutaceae bacterium | reverse complement strand
CGCCGTTGATGATTCCTCGAGCCGTCATCTCGGCGAGCACGACTTTTCGCTCCCGTTTGACTTGGTCGGAATCGAAGGTGAGCCCGTCGCACCAGTCGCGCATAACTTTTAGAGCGAGCTCAACGGTAGCCGGGTCGTTGTGGGAGAGATCCAATTGATAGACGGTTTGGTCGGGTGACGTGAAGGCGTTCACTTCGGGTCCGAACCGAATGTCGACTTGGGCGAGGGTGGCCCCAAGCGTTTCGCCGGGGAAATGAGTGGTGCCATTAAACGCCATGTGCTCCACGAAGTGGGCGTAGCCCAGCTCGTCGTCGCCCTCGTCGTTTGATCCGGTGTTAATGATCAGACGAAGACTCACGCTGTCGTTGGCATCTTGGTGTTGCGCGTGAACGAAGCGAAGTCCGTTGGGCAGTTGATCAGCGGTGATCCGGGGGTCGACTGGCACGTCGGGTAGATCCTGCAACCAAGTGTTTTTTGCGACCATGGGGCTGGCGCATGCTGACCACAAAAAGATGAGGGCAAGAATTCGCTTTCGCATTTCGCAAGCGCATTGCAGGTCGCCACTTCAATCAAGTTTAGACCGGTTAAAATGGTCTCCACGGATAAAAATGAGGTAAATTCCTCAGGTCGTCGTTGCGGTGAGATTTCTGGAGAATTTTTTGCGAATGTTTGAATAAACCCGCTTCACGCGACGTCGTAGGGGTATGCGTTTATTATCCCTGAATCTCATATCGCGCGGGCGGACGTTGTTGGTCGTGTTGATGGTGCTGGGCATCGGTCCCAGTTTCCTGAGTGCGCAAGGGCGTGACTCGCAGTCCTCAGACCGGGGGCGGGGGGATGGGGCGAGGGGCGAGTCAGGAGTTAACCCTCGCGATAGTCGGAGCTACGGCGATTCCCGGCGGGACGATTCCCGTTCTGCGGGAGGACGCGCTCGAGGAGACTCCGGCAGCGCAAGTGTATGGGAAAGAGGAGCGCAGGTCGCCTCATCGTCATCGCATTCGTCGGATCGCAATTACGGTCCGTCGGTTAGTCGGGGTTCGACCTCCTCGTCACGAGGGACGTCGTCGTCGCGAGGGAGTTACTCGCCGCGGGATAGCTATTCATCACGCGGAAGTTATTCTTCTCATAGCAGTTACGGGGGGCACAGTTCGTATCGTCCGCCCTATCGTCCCTACATTCCGACGCGGAGGCCGAGTAGTTGGTCGAGTGTCGTGTTTGGGCTGAATTTGGGTTATCGGGCGCCAATCGTGGAAACCTACGAAGTGATCGAGCGCCCGGTCATCATTGAACGGCCGGTGGTGGTCGAACGGGAAGTGGTGGTCGAACGCGAAATCGGGATCGATTATCCGGCGAGTGCTCGAATGGATGATTCACGGAGTGAATTCCTAGAGGTGTGGTTGGGCGAGGAGAGTTTCCTCCTCGATAATGGAGAGTATTTCCGTCGGGGCAGTGAAGGCTTGGTGTGGATCCCCACTCCGGTTGGCGCGCTGGTGGCCGAACTCCCGATCGGCGTTAACACCGTCTGGCACGAGGAGAATGAATACCTTGAATTCGATGGGGGTTATTTCCGACGGAGTCCCGATGGATTCAAAGTGGTGACCCCGCCGTGGGTCGGGGCATCGATGAGAGACGCCGGGTAGGTGCGCAAGGTTGGGGTAAGGCAGGAAAAACGAAACGCGAACGGCCCGGAAGCTGGGCCGTTGTTTTTCCCAACGCCGTGAGGACGATGATGTCGGGCATAAGGCCCGATCCACAAATAAGTTGAGAACCGTGATAAGGGGCGGGATTTACGCCCGACATCCGGCGCTCCGGTAAGATTTGTTTACTTCAAAGTAAAGAGACAGTTCACGCTAGAAAAGCCCTCCCACTGTCGATCCAAGCGAGACGGGAAGAACGACTAAGACCGATGCGTCGAAGTGCCCAGTGCGGGAGTTTGATTGGGCTGATGGGCGGGAGCACTTCGCCTGCTGGATCGGCCAAAAAAATGGAGTTCGGTCCCACACGGACCAATCGTTCCAGCGATTGATGCCGGGTGCTGACCGGCAGATTGGAAGGGGGGCTGGCAGAGTTCTAATTCAACCTTCGTTCAGCGACGAAGATACATTCTCCCAGCTTATGTTTTTGGGACCAGCTTGGGTAAAGTTCGATCGAAATGAAACCGAGACTTCCATCTAGTGAATCGTCTGTAGCTTCCTAATATGCAGAAGGATAACATGATCTAATTATATTTTCAGGGATCCCTTGCGCGATGGAATGGTTCAATTCCTGAACGGTTCATGAATTTTTGGATCGTCTCTATTAGGAAAACTGTTGAAAAAGGGCCTACCCCGCGGGGGTTGCGTTCGTTTTCGGACCCAACCGCCGCATTCTGACCCTGAGCGTTTGCTTCGTTATCTCTAGCGTGCCTCCGGGTTGGAAACCTTACCTATTTGGGTTTCGGGAACGGTCGTTTTCGGCCGGTTAGTTCGCCCCGGAACCTCCTCGTTACCTAATCCTAATACCCTCCTATATGAAGTTGTTTTCCTCCGTGAAACATCGGAAAGCGCTATTGTCTGTCTCAGGCGCATTCCTCTCGGCCGCGTTTAGCGCCGCCCAAGCTGTCAACGAAGTCGACACTGAAGACTCGATCGAACTGTCCCCGTTTGTGGTAGATTCCACGACCGATGAGGGCTACGCCGCTACCCAAACTCTGGCGGGAGGGCGGTTGAATCAATCCCTCAAAAATACCGGAGCTGCCATCCAAGTCATTACCAAGGATTTCATGGATGACATTGGAGCAACGGGAATCGAAGAACTCCTGCAATACACCACCAACTCTGAGGTTGCGGGTATCTTGGGCAACTTCTCTGGTGCATCGGACGGTGGTGAGGGGGAAACCAGCACGGGAGGCGCGCGTCGCGATCCTGATGGCGCTTCTCGTATTCGTGGTTTGGCCGCGCCTGATCGCACCCGAAACTTCTTCAAAACCGATATTCCATTCGACACCTACAACACAGAGCGGGTGGATATCAATCGGGGAGCTAACTCCTTTCTGTTTGGTCTCGGATCGCCGGCTGGTTTGATCAATAACGGCCTGGCGGTCGCTCGCTTTAAGGACTCCAACGAAATCAGCACCCGGGTGGGTAGCGGAGGAGAGAACCCCTCCTGGCGCGCGAGCTTCAAAATGAACAAAGTGCTGATCGAGAACAAACTCGCGATCAAAGTCGCTGGTTTGGTGGATCGCACGGAGTATCGCCAGCGTCCGACCTTCAAGGACGACGATCGTATTTATGCGACCATGACTTTTCGGCCGTTTGGCAACGGTGACACCGTGATCAAGGGACACTATGAGACAGGTTCAGTGTTGGGTAATGCACCCGACGTGTTGATGCCGATCAACAATCTGGGCACCTTCCTCGATTACAAAACATCGTTCGACACCTACGATAACCTTCGTCGGTTCAATAACCAAGAGGGACCTACGCTGGCACAGTGGAATAATCCACGAAATGTCGCCCGTTTCGTCT
>CAXBOL010000657.1:0-3510 GCA_963977295.1 uncultured Opitutaceae bacterium | reverse complement strand
CTGGTAATTGATAGGTCGTATGCTGGTACAACATCATCAGCTGTTTCTGGGTTGCTAATCACATCGTCTTTGGGGCCGGATGGGTCCGGGGAATCCCCGCAGTGACATTGTCCTCGATGTTCTACTTCTTGGTGCTGACCATCGCCGTCGGAGTCTTCCTCCGATTCTTCCTTCCTGCAGGCTGAACCAGCGCGCCACCGAGGGGGGCAAGAATGGGTCCAAAAGTGAAAGTTAAAAATCTGAAAAATGTTCAATTTGATGGCTTTAACCCCGGGGAAACTTCATCACTGTGTTCGACTTTAACTTGTGCGTTTGACCTCTTGTCGTCCCCCCTTTTCAGCGCTTCCACTGATTGGCCCAAGGGGCGAATCGTGGAGGGGGAGTGTCAGCCTTAATTTTCAACTTTTCCGATGATGACAACTGTCTCCCGAATCGCTCGACGCACCGTCACTTTTTCTGTTCGGACCATGTCCACCTTAGTCGGTCTACGGCCGAGCCCGGACCCTTGGTTGCGAGGCTGTTTAGCCCTAGACCGTCAACTCCCTTTTGGTGCAGGCGCACCTCCGATTCGACTAATCCGGTGTTGGCTCGCTGGGATGGGGCGGCGCACCGCATTGGCGATGGTGCTGGTCGGGCTGTCCGCTTTGGTGGTCGAGGCCGCATCGAATCAGTCGTGGGAGCAATTGAGCCCCGATGGGCACGAGGGCACCTTCAACGACTTGCGGTTTTTTGCCGGCTATCATGTCGGCACGACGGGCCGAGGCACGATATTGATCAGCGCGGACGGAATCCAGTGGCAGACCGCGGCCAATGTGGGGTTTGTCAATCCACTGAAGCGACTGTCGCCAACCCGTGATGCACTTTTTGCAACCAGTGACAAAGGTATCATAATGCGCTCGACCAACGCAATCGACTGGGCGGTGGTGTTGGAGAATCGGGAACTCTCTTGGGTGGCCGTCTTGGAGCGGGACGGAGTTTACGGCGCAGTCGCGACCAACGGAGAGTTTTGGAAGTCGTCGGACGGAATCGGGTGGCAACCGGATCCGATTCGCCGGGGGCCGGAGGCGCAGTTTGGGTTGGCCGACATCGCCCAAGGCTACGGTGTGTATGTCGCGTTGCCGAATTTTGGGTATCCGACCCGAGCACTTTACTCCAATGATGGCGTCACTTGGTCGAATATTGAGATGAATCCGATCGTCGCCTCGGGGTGGTCAAACGGGTTCGAGGACATCGAGTTTGCCGAGGGGAAGTTCGTCATGGTCGGCGGGCGGCACGATGTTGCCACTTCAACGAATGGTCTCACTTGGAGCATTCAAAATGACTTGATTGCGCAAGACGGCACAGCGCCCAAGTCGGTGCGCTATCTCCATGGCGAGTGGTGGGCGCCGGGAACCGTCGGTTCGATGAAATCGGAGAACGGTCTTGATTGGGTTCGTCAAAATAATGGCGCCGAGATCTACCACCTGTCTTACGGCAACGACCAATTCGTTTCCCAACGGGGCCGCTCGGTGGACGGAAACACCTGGCAACTCAACGGCACCCCGATCAATGGGCGTTTCACCGACATTGGTTACGGGCAGGGGCATTTCTGGATTTCAGGCATCTACGGCGTGATTTGGAAGTCTCCGGACGGTCGAAACTGGTCTCGTGAATTCTCGCCAACGGGCAAGTCCCTTATGGATATTTATGCCGACGACGATATCACCATCATCGCCGGCTGGGATGGATCAATCGTGTCGCGCCGACCCGATGGCTCGTGGTCGGCCACGCCCACCGTTGATGGCAAAATTGTTTGGAAGCTCGAAAAATTCCAAGGCCGATACTTTGGATTCACCGACTCGGGGCATTTTGTCTCCGAAGATGGATTTGCTTGGACGTTTCTGGAGAATGCTCAACGCGGCACCTGCTCTGTCGCGTCCGACAAAGTGATGTTGGTGGGGAGAGTCGACGGTTTGTGGCGGACGACCGATGGCGATACGTTTTCACCGACTTCCATTCCGGGAAATTGGCCGCTGTCTTTGGCTTATTTTCGAGGCACTTACTACGCGTTCAGTAACGCGAACCAACTTTCAACTTCCCAGGATGGCGTGAGCTGGACGAACCAGGGTAAGTTCTTCGCTGCCGCGGGAGGTCAGATCGTGCTGGCTGGCTCCTTGGCCGAGGCCCCCGCGTTTTCCGCCGGATTGCCCGCCATCAATCAGGTGACGAATTCTCTCCGGGTGATTGATGACCGACTGGTCCTCAGCTTTGGTGATAACTTAGGCAGTGTTTCGACGTTGGATGGCCGCATCTGGGAGTTCGATGAGACGCCCTATAAGGCGGTGGTGAGCAATGGCGAAATCGTGGTCGCCGCGGCGGGTGATAATCGGGTGGCGGTCCGCCGGGCGGATGAGGCGGTGGTTCTACATGACACCCTCGATCCGGTGGATACGACTACGGCGTTGGCGATCCAGTGGTTGCAAACCGCGAGTGATTTGAATCCGTTTTCCCACGGATTGCGTGTGGCCATGCCCTTCGATGTCGAGGGGGCGGATTATAGACTGAGGTCGCTCATGGTGCGGTTGAAAGTGTTGAGCGATGTGGCTAACTTACAAGTGAGCCTGCACGCAGATCAGGAGGGTCGCCCTGCGGATGAATCGATCGAAGTGCTCAGCATCAATCCGATTTTGCCGGCGGGCGATCAGGAAGTCACCTTCGCCTCGCGCACTCACCCCATTCTCAACGGCGGTTCGCGTTACTGGGTGTTGCTACAGCCGGGAACCTTGAATCTCGAGACCGCGGATGATGACGCCGTCTACCTCTGGAAAGGGGTGGCCGCCCCAACTGCTGGTGTCGGAGCGGTGTATTGGTTTGGGGCTCAGTTGGCGTGGGAGGATTGGAGACTCTTTCCGAATTTTACCGCCCGTTCGCTGAAAGTGGATGCCACGCTTTATGAGTTGCCGGTCATCTTGGAACACCCGATTGATCGAAGTGCCAATCTCGGAGGGACGGCCGTGCTCAGCGTGAGGGTTCGTCCCGGGGAGGGGTTGCGATATCAGTGGATGCGCGATGGTCAGGCCATCCCCGGGGCCATCGGTGGGGCCTTGCGACTAGAGGATCTGGCAGCTGAAGATGCGGCGCGATACTCCGTCGCCGTGACTAACGATAGCGGCACCACCTTCTCCAGTGGGGCGACGTTGCAAGTGCTCCCGGCTGACCTTGTCGCCACCCACCGCGCCTCGACCGTGCATTACGCAGCGGGAGAAATTGTGACGATGACCAGCCGCTTCGAATATACGGGCGCCGCTCCGGCCTTGTCATGGCAAGTGCTCTTACCCGCGGGATGGACCTTGGTCGCCGAAACCTCCAGCGGTGCGGATGCTAAACCCGAAGTGGAGTCAATCGAACTCGCGGAATGGCAGTGGACCACCGCTCCGGCGAGCGGCACTGAGTTTACCTATTCGTTGCGGGTTGGAGGGGAATCCACCGGAGAAGTCGAAGTGGCTGCGTTGGTTTCGGTCGATCGCGCGG
>CAXBOL010000656.1:0-3528 GCA_963977295.1 uncultured Opitutaceae bacterium | reverse complement strand
CGGTCAAAAATGCCCCAATCAAAATGAACGGACGCCGACGCCCCCACTTGGACTGCCAATTGTCGCTGATCGATCCCATCAGCGGATCCGCAATCGCATCCCAAATGCGTGGAATCGCCAAGGCGGTGCCAACCAACACCGGACTGACCCCCAGCACGAGATTGAAGACCGGATTGGCGAGTTGGTTGACCGAGTTGATCGCGAGATTTTCGGCGAAAGCCGAAGACCCATAAGCCACCCGCGTCCCCAGATCGACCCGTTCCTCGGGCGGATATTCGGGGGTTACCGATTCAGGCGGCACCACCGTAGCGCTGGATTCACTCATTTGGCAAAGACCGGCTGGTTGAAATCGGTCACCCCCCGCGCGAACTGTTTGATGCGCGTGCGTGGAAACTCTTGGAAAGGGAGTGCCAGCAGGCTTTCTCCCGACAACGCCCGCCGAGTCGATTCCCGCACGTTCAACCTCTCGGTCATGGCCTCGCGGAGTTCAGCCGCTCGGTCGGGCTGGGCAGCGATCAAGTTGCGCTCTTCTCCGGGGTCATCCTGTAAATTAAACAACATCTCGCGTCCCCCGTTGGCCAACCAGATGTATTTCCACTCCCCCGTCCGCCACATCGCTTTAAAGTAGCGGGTCCCAGGGGTTCCATAAAGTCCCAGCACGCCATCCCGCGCCGGAGCGCCATGGCCGAGAGCCCCCAGAATATCATGGCCATCCCGACTTTCGGTCTGCCCGGAAGCTCCCGTCGCCAGCGCATAGAGGTCGGTCAACGCCACCAGTCCGTCATACTTTTCATCAGCTGGCAGTCCCGCCGGCCAGCTGACTAGATACGGCACCCGACAGGATTCCTCAAAGAAACTCTCTTTTTGCCATGCCCCGTGATCGCCTAGGTGATCGCCGTGATCCGAAAAGAAACAAATCAACGTGTTATCGGCATCAGGTCGTGCTTCCACAGCATCCAAAATCTTGCCAATGCACTCATCAATAAAGGCGATCTCGCCAAAGTAGCGCGCCCGAATTTGGCGAGCTCGGGTCAGCGAAATATCCTCCGCCCAGACCGCATAATTCATCCATCCTAAATAATCGTCAGCTCCGTCCACTTCCGGATCACCCAGTCGGGGCGAAGGCATCTGGTCTGGATCAAACATGCGATTGAACGGCACTGGCGGCGCAATCGGGGGATGCGGTGGCACAAACGACACGAAGCCGAAAAAGGGTCTCTCGTCATCAGCGTTGATTTCGTCAATCGCGCGTCCGGTCACCCATGCTTCACCGGTCAGCTCCGCCGCCATCGGACGCAATTGCGGCATATAATACATATCGCTGCGTTCCCCATGCACCTGTTCGAGATGAGCCAGTGCGGGAGCCCGTTCGCGCAACCAAGCCACGTAGTCGTCTTCGAGGAATTCCGTTTCTGTCGGCCATAGTTCTTCGCTATGTTCATGCACCTCGAAGCCCAGCGGTTCGTGCCGCGGTTCGGTGTGGAATTTGCCCAGTCCCCACGTGCGATAGCCCCGGTCCGCCAGCGTCTCCGCCAGATAGGATCCACAGTTGGCGCGCACATCGGGAGTTTCCTGCCAATTGCCAAACCAGCCGGTCTGGGAGGGTTCCCTTCCTGTCATGATCGTGTATCGCGCCGGCACACACACCGGACACGTGGAATACGCATTCGTGCAAGAGATGCCGCGACGAACCAACCGATCCAGATTCGGAGTGCGCACATGACTCGCCCCGAGTGCCGCAATGGTATCGAACCGTTGCTGATCGGTCATCACATACAAAATATTGGGGGAAGAGGAAGACATCTAAAGGAAAACGGGGGTTGGCTCAAAATGCATCAAAACCGAAGGCGGACCGCACGGTTAATCTTCGAATTCAAGACTGGGGATGAAATTTGAGTAGGGGTTGCTTGGCGTTAGCTACCGGAGTTGGTCTCTCGCCACCACAAGCAGAGTATCAAATTTATGCCGCGGTCGAACATGGGTTGTTTGATTTTTCTTTGTGTTTTTCCATCCGCAAACAGCCAACTGACTCGCAGTTCTGTTCCGCAACGGGGGGCCAAGGCCAGCGGCGGCGCTGTTGACTTTGGCACTAGCGGAACGCTCCAGTCCGACCATCATCCGACCCACCTCCGACCGGTTCGGGCCTCGAAATCAGCCGTGACGTCACGGTGGACACTTCCCGCTTCCCCGGTGCCGAAATGATCGGCCAAAGGTCGTGAATTCTCTCGATACCGTGACACCCTGACGGGCCATAGAAGCGCTATTTGTCACTCCACGCCTCAATGCACGACTATGCAAAACCACAAAATTTGCTGCAATTTGCCATGTCATTCCGATCCACCGAACTGCTAAGATGCCGACAATTACTCAAGCGATCCCTTCGGCGCTCGGCACTCTCCGGCCCCCTCTAATCACCCCAAATTGTGCCCTCTCTGGCGACTGCGCTACCTCGCACGCCACTTAATGTTTTAGTGAGTCGATGCGGACCTATCCGGATCGCTCGAACCAACGAACCCAACCCACCAATGAAATCCCCCCTGTTCCGATACTGTTTCGGGATGATCCTCCTCCCCTCGTGCATCACCCTCGCCCAAACGTCGCCCCGTGCGACCGACAGCGACGCCGATGCGACTGACGTCCTCGTCCTCTCACCCTTCGTCGTCGATTCCGCCAATGACGATGGCTACAGCAGCTCCGTCTCTACTTCCGGCAGCCGTCTTCGCACCGATCTCAAAGACGTCGCAGCCTCGGTGACCGTCCTCACCAATGACTTTTTGGATGACTTGGCGGCCAACGACATTGCCTCCGCCATGGCCTTCGTGGCCGGCGCCGAGAACGACTCCACCACCCACCAAGAGGGCATCGCCGGTCTCGGTGGCGCCAACGGTTACGTCGGCGGTGACTTCGGCGACAACAATAACCGCTCCGGCGTGATTCGGGTGCGCGGTCTGGGCCGAGCTTCCACCACTTTCAACTACTTCGAGGTCATTGGTTCAACCGATCGCTACAACACCGACCGCACCGAGTTTTTACGTGGGGCCAATTCTGTGCTCTTCGGTTTGGCTGAGCCCGCTGGCTTGGTCAATTCGTCCACCAAAGTCGCCCGCCTGCGTAATCGCGCCGTAAAAATCGAGACCAAAGTCGATAACTTCGGCTCAAACCGCTTCATCCTCGATATCAACGAACCGTTGATTAAGGACAAACTCGCGATCCGCGCCGTCGGAGTTTACAACGATCAACGCTATCAGATCGATACTGCCTACCAACGCGACAAGCGCTTGTTCCTTACCGGCACGTGGCAACCCTTTAAAAACACCACCATTCGCGCCTACGCCGAAGATGCCGACAACATGGGTCGCCGGCCCAACAACCGCACTGTGCAGGACAATGTTTCTGACTGGCTCGACGCCTACAACACCTACGCCCCCCGCATGACTCAGGCACAGATCGATGCCGCGTTTTTCTGGAATGCGGCCGTCTCCAGCAACAACGGCGTGCCACCTCCTTCAGTGTTCACGCTCGGTGACG
>CAXBOL010000655.1:0-3532 GCA_963977295.1 uncultured Opitutaceae bacterium | reverse complement strand
AAAGGAGTTGCGAGTTCGCTCTCGCTGCTGACGTGGGGATGTCGGGCCTAAAGCCGGACCCACATTTTGGTGGGTCGTTTATTTGAAGGGATGGTGTTGCGGGCCAGCATGCGCAACGGATCACGTTGGGTCGCGTTGGTTTGATTGCGGCTTACGTGCGGGCCGAGCTGGAGCTCGGCGTTCGCAGCGAGGGGCCCTCTCAGCCGAGGAGGTTTTCGCCGCGGTTTTCTTTTTGGTGGAGGGTCACAGGCCAGCCGGGGAATTGATTGGTCGGGTTGCCATCGAGGGGATCGATGGAGAAGCGGAACGATTCGATGTGGTAGGTCTTTGCCTTGGTGTCGAACGTGACGAAACCGAAACCGCTGCCTTTTTCGTGAGCTTTGTCGTAGCGGTTGGGCGCTTTACCGACGACAGGATTGCCCACGGCGTAAACGTAGACCTTGTTGCCAAAGCCATCGAGGTATTCGCCGGTGTGGGCTTGGCCATGACTGGGGCGGTTGGCGTGCGGCATATTGACGTCGTCGGGGCGCCACCACCGCGGATAACCGGCCGATATCGCCGGAGTGCAGAAGGACCACATGCTGTCACGTTGGGCGTCCACGCCGTATTGAGCCAAGGTGGTGAGGTGTTGGTCACCGTTGATGTGAAGCGCCATGGCGGGCCGCAGGATGTCGATGGCGCGATTGCGGGGCGTTTGCGGCCAAGCGCCGGAGTCGAGGTCGGCCTTAAGGTAGCCGTCTGCACCCCCGTGATGGGTCGCGACGCCAGCGAAGACGGTTTGGCTGAGCAACGCTTTGAGGGAGTGACCGCGCCAATCCTGCGCCCACTGTGCGAGGAATTTTTCCTGGCGTTCACCGAGGAGCACCAGGCCGGGTTTATCGAGCACACTGCAATCGAAATCAGGATCATGGACATGGTCGGCGCGACCGCTGCCCGTTTCCACGCGCTCGGGGCCACTCTTCCATTGGCGGTCGCCGATGATGGCGAAACTTACGCCGCCGTAGACCATGTCGCCGTAATAGACGCTGATGTCCTGGAGCACGGGAGTGGGGTCGTAGGCATCGGGGTGGTGCGCCACCGTGGTGCGATGCACGGCGTTGACCATGCGGGCGGGTTCGATGTATCCGCCGAGGGATGACGCCCCACTTTCTTTTACTTTCATGGGCGCGCCCGCCTCGCCCCAAATGTTGCCCTGGAAGACATCGTGATCGTCGGGCAGGCAGAGGGTGGGCTGGTTGCGCATGGCGTCGCGGAAGGCCCAACCGAATTGGTAGTATTTGCGCAGGTAGTTCAGGATGGCCGGACCCGCGGGTTCGCGGATGATGCCGAATCCACCGTGACTTTCGTAAATCTGGTCACCCGAGAATAACGCCAGATCCGGGTCCATTTTCACGACGTTGCGGGCGACCGGTTCGTAGGGGAAGCCGTAGTCGTTTTGGCAGGTGAGGGCGGCCATGCGGAGCGGGCGGCCCACGGGGTTGGCGCGAATGGTGCCGGTCCACTCGTTGGGAGTTTCAGACCCGTCGCGGTGTTTCTCGCGGTAGACGAGTTTGTAGGGTGTATCGATTTTTTCGTTCCAGTGAGGAATGCGAAAAGTGGCGACCCAGGCATCGGGGTCGAGGGTTGCGTCACCGAGCGAGTGCCAGGTGTTGCCGTGTTTGACGTGAAGTTCAACGGATTGGGAATCGTGTTCGCCCATGGGGCCGGTGAGGGCGCTGATCTTCATGACGAAGCCCTCCGGCGAGCGCGAATCACTGAGAGAATACATGGACCACAGGATCGGCCCAAAACGCCGTTCGGGATGCTCGGAGAAGGCGTTGCCGGAAATCGTCCAATTGGCGAAGCGATGGCGGGAACCGGTCTCTTGGACTCTGGCGGAGGGATTGTTTCGCGGGATGGAGTTGGCGTAGTTGCTCACGAGCGCGACGTTGCCGAGCAATTGGTCGGCGGAGGCGAGGTGAGCGACGCGTCCCAGCACGGTTCCGGATTGCGGGGAGCGCGCTTCGAGCACCAGTTCCATTTGACCCGATTTACCCTGGCCGGTGAGGAACAGGTCGACCGCGGAGAGATCAGTGGAGGCGTCGAGTCGGGCGGTGTCGGTGCCGAGTTGCAGTTGACCATCGACGATGCCGGCATTGAGGCCCCGACCGACGAAGCAGTTGCTGCGGTATTCGTTGAGTTCACTGCGAATGCCGAGCCGGAACCCGGCTCCGCCGTTTTGGCCGCGAGCTTCGACTTGGCTCATCCGCACCGACATGGCGAGCTTGCCCCGCGGTTTGGTGAGTTGGCGGGTAATGGCTTGGCGAGGACTTGTGCTGAGGCCGACCAGGGTGCTGGCGGTGACAAGTTTGATGGCGGTGCGGCGCGTCATGGAGCCGGGAAAATCAGAGGAGAAGGGAGGAATCATAACATTGGGGATGTTTGAATTTTAGGTTTCGGATGGAGGGCCGTCAGCTTGCGTTTTTTAACCACCGATGAACACAGATTGACACAGATTTTGCGGTTTACCGAACGAGGCGTTGAAGTGATTCTGGGAGGGATCTGGTTTATTGAGGGTAAGCGACTTGGTTGGAGATGGCCCAGGTGAGGTCGGCTTGAACTCGGGAGGAGTCGAGGAGGGGGTCGTGGTTGACTTTCGCGTAGGTCGAGAGGGCTTGGCCTAGTTTGCGAATGGTAGCCCGATGGCGAGGGGAACGCAGGAGGTTGGTCAACTCGTGGGGATCGTTGACGAGGTCGAATAGGCAGGGGGTGTCACTGGGCGCCACCACGAATTTGAATTGGCGGGAGAACGCGCCGAACCAGCCGTTGCCACCGCGGTCCTCGTCGTCGTCGACGTCGGAACTTTGAGGGGGCGCGCCGCCGATGCGAACAAACGTGATGTCTTCACCTTGGGTCGGAGTCGTGTCAGGGGATCGAAGTAGCGCGGAATAGTTGCGGCCCTCGTTGGCGCTGGGGTCTTTAACCCCCATGAGGGAGAGGATGGTGGGCTTGAAATCGACCGTGCCGAACGGATGGGTGAACACCGTTTTGGCCGCAATCACTCCGGGCGCGTGGAGGATGAACGGGACGCGGGCGGACCCTTCCATGGGCACGCCTTTGTTGTCCCGACCATGTTCTCCACACAGATCGCCGTGATCCGAGGTGAAGACGATGTAGGTGTGTTCCAAGATACCCGTTTCGCGTAAAGTGGTTAAAATCCGGCCGACGTTGTCGTCGATGCATTTCACCATGCCAAAATATTGAGCCATCTGGCCGGGCTTAAAGTGGTAGGGACGAGTTTGGGCGTAGTCCGGTAGGTCCGAGCCGGCCGACCGACTCGACATCGGTTCCTTAAAATCGAAGTGGGCATACATGGTGTCGTAGGGCGGACGCACCGTGTTGGGGCCATGAGGATCGGGAATGCTCAAGTAGTAGCAAAATGGTCGATCCTTATTTTTCTGAATAAATCCGATGGCGCGATCGGTGAGAAAATCCGTGGTGAACGATTTGTCGTCGGCCTCGGCCAAGCCGTAGCTGGGCTCGCCCTTTTTGT
>CAXBOL010000654.1:0-3539 GCA_963977295.1 uncultured Opitutaceae bacterium | reverse complement strand
CAAATACTTTCCGTTACGCGGTCCGAGGACCAACACGGCGGCCAAGGCGGCAAATCCACCGAAGGCGTGAACCAAGGACGAACCCGCGAAGTCCACGAAACCTCGTTCGGAAAGCCAGCCTCCGCCCCATTGCCACGACCCAGTGATCGGGTAAAGAAAAGTCACCAACAGTGTCGCATAGATCATGAAGCTGCCGAGCTTGACTCGTTCAGCCACCGCACCGGATACGATGGTGGCAGCTGTTGCAGCGAACATCGCTTGGAAGATAAAGTCAGTCCACCATGTGTAGGCCGCATACGCATCGGTCATCATGGTGACATCGTTATTGTCGGCTCCGAACCAGGACCCGAGGGCGAAGACGCCATTGAAGTCACCCGGATACATCGCGTTGAAGCCATAGAAGGCATAACCGAGAATACCGATACAGACGATAAACAGATTCTTGAAGAGGATGTTTACCGTATTCTTCGACTGGGTGAGACCCGTCTCCACGCAAGAGAAGCCCAGGTGCATGATAAACACGAGAGCAGCCGAAATAAGCAGCCAGAGATTATTGACGGTGAAGAGCGCGAAGCCACCGGATTCGGTAAAGGCTTCGTAGGACTCGTAGGGAGGCGGCTCATCTTGACCGAAGAGGGGGGAGAGCGCAGCCAGAGCGGCGAAGATGCCTGCCATCTTTAGCCAACTGGTCAGTTGCTGGGACCTTAGCTTCATAGTATTAATTTTGTATCGAGTGGTGGTTGTAGACTTTGTCGAACTCCGACCAAACCGTCGGCGACGGGGACAAAAAAGCACGGGGTGTGCCAATGTCGTCTCGATTCTGAATAATTTTCATACTTCGGAACATTTCCCTAAATATTGGTAAAAAAATAACCGGAGCCTGGTGAGCTCCGGTTACGGGAAAAAGGGACTTTGAGAAACTTTAACCTTCGTCGGGCACTTCAGTCCGAATGTGCAACTCCTTCAACTGACGAGCAGTTACCGGAGTGGGGCTTTGCGCCATCAAATCTTGTCCTCGCTGGGTCTTGGGGAACGCGATCACGTCGCGAATACTCGTGGTGCCGCAGAGCAGTGCCACCATGCGATCCAAGCCAAAGGCGATCCCTCCATGAGGGGGCGCGCCGTAGGTAAACGCTTTCAGCATGTAACCAAAGCGACTTTCCACCACGTCGGCCGGGATTTTGAGCACGTCCTCAAACACTTTTTTCTGCACTGCAGGTTGGTGGATACGAATCGATCCACCACCCAGCTCCATGCCATTTAGCACCAGATCGTAGTGCTGCCCGCGAACCGCTTTCGGGTCGCTGTCCAGTAATGCCAAATCCTCTGGGACTGGTGCCGTAAACGGGTGGTGCGTCGCGACGAAACGCCCTTGCTCTTCGTCGTAGCTCATCAGCGGAAACTCGATCACCCACAGGAATTTCCAATCGTCGGGTCGCAGCTCGACCTTGCCCCGTTTAACAAGCAGCGCAGCGCTATCCAATCGCACCCGGCCCAGAATGGTGCACGCCCGTTCCCACTCGGCTGCAGCGAAGAAGATGATGTCGCCATCCTCGATGGTGAGTTGAGCCGTAAGCGCCGCCTTTTCCTCGTCGGAGAAGAACTTCACGATGGGAGATTTCCACTCGCCGCTTTCGACTTTGATGAAAGCGAGTCCCCTCGCCCCCAGTGATTTGGCCGCATCCTCGAGGTTCTTGAGTTCTCCTTGGGTGATATCGGCAAGTCCTTTGGCGTTGATGGCCTTGATCGCTCCCCCACTCTTCACTGTGCCGGAAAACACCTTGAAGGAAGACTCCCGGAAGGTTTCCGAAAAATCGACCAACTCCATGCCGAAGCGCATGTCGGGCTTGTCCACCCCGAATCGGTTCATGGCCTCGTGAAACGACATGCGTGGGATCGGCGTTTCGATATCCACCCCCACGGCTTTTTTCCAGACCGCTTTCAACATGCCTTCGAAAAGCGCATAAATGTCCTCTCGTTCCACAAACGACGCTTCCACGTCGACCTGGGTGAATTCCATTTGCCGGTCGGCTCGCAAATCCTCATCACGGAAACAGCGGGCGATTTGGAAATACTTTTCCACCCCGGCAACCATCAGGATTTGTTTATACTGCTGCGGCGATTGCGATAGCGCGTAAAACTCACCCGGATGGATCCGCGACGGCACGAGATACTCGCGCGCGCCTTCCGGAGTGCTCTTGAAGAGGGATGGCGTCTCGACTTCGATGAACTCTTGACCATCGAAAAAGTCGCGAATCGCCTTGGTCACCGTGTGCCGCATCTGGAGATTGCGACGCATGCGCGGACGACGCAGGTCGAGGTAACGGTAAGTGAGACGGAGGTCTTCGTTGACCTTATCCCCCCCCGCATCATCCAACGGAAATGGCGGAGTTTCAGAAATGTTGTGAATGGTCAGCTCATCCGCGACGATTTCGATGTGTCCAGTGGGCAACGACTTGTTCTCCGTGCCGGTGGGACGGTGCGAGACTCGACCCGAAATTCCGACCACCGACTCAGGCTTGAGGTGCTTCAACTGACTGGCCAACGCGGCATTGTCGTGCGGTTCCAGTTTGATTTGCGTCACCCCTTTGCGATCACGCAGGTCGACGAAAATGATACCGCCTTGGTCGCGGATGGTGTCCACCCAGCCAATCACCGAAACTTGAGAATCGATGTCGGCTGCAGTGAGCTGAGCACAGTGATGGGAACGCTTCATAGTCAGGACGAAAAGGGCAAACCTAAGCCCAACGCGCTGGCGAGGGGCAATTCTATAATCGGAAAGCCTGCCCGGAAACGGACAAAGGCTGGGAATAATTTTGTATACCGCTTAGCGAGCGATCAGGCTTTCGCCCGTCATCTCGAGCGGTTTCGGCAACCCCATCAAATCGAGCAGGGTCGGCGCAATGTCAGCAAGCCGACCGCCCGAGCGCATTGCGGTGCCATCCTTCGAGTAGCCGTCACCGACAACGAAAATTTCCACGAGATTCAAGGTGTGCGCGGTGTGAGGTCCTTCGGTATCGGGATTCCACATCTGCTCACAGTTGCCATGATCCGCCGTCACCACGGCTTTGCCGCCCATCGTTTCCAGCGCCTGCAGCAATTCACCCACCCCAGCATCGGTGGCTTCGACCGCCTTGACCACCGCCGGCAGGTTTCCGGTGTGTCCAACCATGTCGGGGTTGGCAAAATTGACCACAACGAGCCCATAGTCGCCCGAAAGGATCGCAGCTTTGGCCGCGGCGGTGACTTCGCTGGCCACCATTTCCGGCTGCATATCGTAGGTTGCCACCTGCGGACTCGAAGGACAGGCCCGGTCTTCCCCAGGGAACGGATCAGACCGGTAGTTATTAAAGAAGAACGTCACATGTGGGTTCTTTTCGGTCTCAGCGCAGCGGAATTGTTTAAGGCCAGCATTGGCGACCACTTCACCGAGAATGTTTTTCAACTTCTCCGGTTTCGGCGAAACCACGTGGACCGGTAGTCCCTTCTCATATTCGGTCATCGTGGCATAATAGAGATCCAATTTCTCGCCCCGATCG
>CAXBOL010000653.1:0-3548 GCA_963977295.1 uncultured Opitutaceae bacterium | reverse complement strand
CTCGGGGGGCAAACAGGCATCCTGTGACGAGAAGTGACGTGCCCAGACCTCGCGCCCAAACCAGAGTCTGTGCAGACCTGCTCGACCAATTCGAAATCCCCACTCGATCTTTCGGCCAGATCAACGTCAGGCCCGCGTTCATCAGCAACGGCGCATAAGCTAACGGCAAAAAGAACGCATAACTCCCGACCAGAATCACGTTCCCCACTACCGCCCAACCGACGAACGACCACCATCGCCCCGCCGAAACGCGCTGCAGCAGTCCCGCCGAGGCCCACCACAACAGAACCGAAGCTCCCGTGGCCATCAATTGGCCCAACAAACCGTGATGCACCACATATTGGCCGATGGGAGACACGGCCAATATCAAGGTCACCATCAACGCTGACCTTGATCCGAACCCAAAACATTGCCGCGCCACCCAAAAAACCATCGGTAAGAGCATCGCCCAGTAGGTCGCCGCATCGAGAGTGAGGATCTTAAAAACATCCCGATCCAAAAAAGTCGCCGTCATCGCCAAGACCGCCGCCGGGCCAAAGTGGTCAAAGTTCATCCACCATTGATGAAGCCCTATCTCCGGCATCCCCAGATTCGGCCCCACTTGCCCCATAAATCCCGATCGATCCGACGCGGCAAAATGTTTCAGCGCTTCGGCGGCCGCCGCATAGCTGCCGGCATCGCAACCACCCAAAGAAATCGTGGTAGGATCCTCGCCAAACTGACTCGCCGGCAAGATCGTCACCGCCAGCGCAATCACCATCACCGCCACCAAGCCCCCGCAGCGAAGCATTCGAGTAGGGATATCCTTAATCCACTTCAGTCCCGTTCTTCGTCCCGCTTCGCAGAGCAAACCCAGCGGCAGCAGGCAAGACCACCACCCGTAAGCCACGGTGCCCGTCAAATCCAGATGCGCCCCCACCCACACCATCACCATCTGCAAGGCTGCTCCGGCCAAAGGCGCAAAGACCAGTGCATAACGCCGCATCCTCGGTGGCAACAGCAAGCATGACAGTCCTAAGCCCCACAGGGTGCGCCACGCCAAAATCGCGATGCCCAGCAGCAACCAGTTCATCACGCGGGGTCCGCATCAACCTCTGCCCCCTGATTCCGCGGGTGAAACTTGGCGTGATGATCAACCAATCGCTTCTCTTCCACCGCCGTGTAAATTTGCGTCGTGCCGATATCGGCGTGTCCGAGCATCTCTTGGATTGCCCGCAAATCCGCCCCCCCCGAAAGCAAGTGGGTCGCAAAAGAATGTCGCAGCAGGTGCGGTTTAACCGCCTTCTCTACTCCCGCCTTTTTGGTGCGGGTCTTCACCATCAACCACGCCGTCTTACGTGAAATCGCGACACCGCGATTGCTCAGAAAAAGCTGACTCCCGGTTTTTTTTGTCCGCACAAAATGCGGTCGCCCGGCGTCCAGATAACGTTGCACCGCTCGGATCGCGGTATCACCGACCGGCACAATGCGCTCCTTCGAACCTTTGCCAAACACGCGCACGAACCCGTTCTCCAAATCGAGTTGCTGCAACTTTAGGCCGCACAGCTCCGAGACCCGTAGCCCACTCGAATAAAACAGCTCCAACATCGCTCTGTCCCTCAACCCGATGGGGTCAGCGCCGTCGGTCGCGGTCAGGATCTTAACCAACTCTTTTTCGGTCAGTGTCTCGGGCAGCTTTCGTCGCAACTTCGGACCGGTCAGCAACTCGGTAAAATCATCCGGTCGCACCCCGTCATGCACCAGATTCCGGGCAAACATGCGCAGGGCCGACAATTTTCGCGCCGAACTCGACGCTGCCAGATGACGATCATCCAGCGACCGGGCCCATGCCGTGGCATCATCCCGGGACACCTTCCGCCAGTCAGTGCGTCCCAAACGGGCGAGAAACGTCGCCGCCTGTTTTAGGTCGTTTTCATAGGCCTCTACCGTTTTGGACGATCGACCACGTTCGAGACTTAAGGACGCGCCAAACTCCGCGATCTGCTCTTCCATCACGGGAGGCAACGTCACCAGAGTGGGCTTCGACGGGCGAGTCATCGCCACACGTTGCGGCAGACAAATTTCGCGCGCAAGACTTCGCCTTGGCCCAATTTATCACCGCACCCGTTCACCGGGAACGTTGAACGGGGCTCCAGAAATTCAGGCGAGCCTAGCGCCGGCGACCACCACCACCCTGACGCGGTCGGAAGCCTCCGGGAGGTGGCGTCCGCATCCGGTAAGTGATCCGCGCCTTCTCCAAGTCATAGGGACTCATCTCCATTTTCACCATATCACCCGCGGCGATCTTAATGAAGTGCTTACGCAATTTGCCCGAGATGTGAGCCAGGACTTGGTGTCCATTGGATAACTCCACTCGGAACATCGTGCCGGGAAGCACGGATACAATTTTTCCCTCAACTTCGATCGAGTCTCCGTCAGGCATGCGTAAAGGCCGAAAGGCCAAGGGTCAGGTGTTGGGTCATACTAGGTTGCTTGGTGCGCAAAAGCCACTTGTAAGCCAAGGATACCACCGATTAGTCAAGGCTTTACTCCAATTCACCTATGACTGCACCGAAGCCCGACTTCCCGCCTTGCCCGTTTGAAAAACGATTTCCGTCTCAATTGGTGCGCGACGACACGTTCTTTATGAGCCTCGCGTTCAACCAAGCCATCGATGCTTGGCGGCAGGATGAGGTGCCGATTGGATGCGTAATTGTGCGCGATGGCGAGGTCATCGCCTCAGCCCACAACACCGTCGAACACGGCGAAGATCCCACCGCCCATGCTGAAATGTTAGCCATCACGCAGGCCGCCGCCGCCATCGGGAACTGGCGCTTGGAGCACTGCACCCTCTACGTGACCAAGGAACCCTGCCCGATGTGCTCGGGGGCCACTCTCATGTCGAGACTCCAGCGCGTGGTCTATGCGGTCCCGGATCCTAAAATGGGCTGCCTTGGCGGCGCCACCAATCTCAACGACCTCGAACGCGTCAATCACCGCTGCGAACTCACTGCGGGAGGCGTCCTGGAAGACGAATGTCGCGAGCTGATCCGAGCCTATTTCAAACTCAAGCGACTGGATCCGACGACGGAAACCCGATCCGACAGTTGACGATAGCTTGGTCTCACGGCACATTGGACCCTCCCTTCAATCTGAAGCTTAAATTCTACTATGGCCTACACACTCCCTGCCCTCCCTTACGCTGCCAACGCCCTCGAGCCGCACATCGATGCCCGCACGATGGAGATTCACCACGGTAAGCATCATCAAGCCTATATCACCAACGCCAACAACCTGCTAGCCGATCACGCCGACTTGGCTTCGTTGGACGTCAAGGCACTCATCGCCGATTTGAGCAAAGTGCCCGACGCCATCCGCGGCGGCGTGCGCAACAACGCCGGCGGCCACGCCAATCACTCCTTCTTCTGGACTGTCCTCGGCGCTGGCAAAGGTGGATCCCCCACCGGGGCCCTCGCCGCCGCCATCGACGCGAAATTCGGGTCCTTCGATGCCTTCAAAGAGGCCTTCGCCAAAGCGGGCGCCACTCGCTTCGGTTCCGGTTGGGCTTG
>CAXBOL010000652.1:0-3561 GCA_963977295.1 uncultured Opitutaceae bacterium | reverse complement strand
CATCGGGGCGAATTTATGCGACGATGGTAGGCGAAACTAGTGGGTTGCGGCGGTTTTTGCCGAACGGGGAAATGGATCAAGGTTTTGATGCTGGGAGTGAATTGACGCCAGACTTTATCCATCCCCTGCCAGGTGGAGGAGTATTGGTCGGACGTTACATCGAGTTTGGTGCTTATCGATTCCAACGGCTGAAGGATACTGGCAGTGTTGATGATAGTGAACCGGAGCTCAAACTGGGGATTCCTGTCCTGACGGTCGGTTTGCCCGATGGAGGAATTATGGTCGTCACTACGAGCCAAGGACGATCAGGGAGATTTTGGATATTACGACGGGTGCGATTGGATGGGGTGGTCGACTTTGAATACACGACTCGATCATCCTACAATACGCCAGCGGAGCTCGATATTCAGCTTTCCATGATCGGAGTCTTGTGGGATCTGTTGCGAGAGGCTTCAGGAGACGAGCCGAGCATGGTTTGGGCAGACTTTTCGCGGGCGGGCGGAGTGCAGATCCAAGCCTCTTCTGATGGTCGAATAGCCAGAGTTTATGACAGTCCCTATGGCGGCGAACTGAGTCTTTACACGCGATCGGAAATGGCGGCGCCAAGCTTTGACGCCAGTCCCGCCATCGTGACCACGAGCAGTCTCTCCAGTGATATGTTTCCAATCGGATATCGATTTAGTCCGGTGGTTATCAGTGCAGGCCTCGCTCCGTTCACTTACCAATGGTATCGCAACGGCGAGCCAATTGCGGATGAAGAGGGTCAGCGTTTGTCATTTACGGTGACCTCGTCTGAAGACGCGGGAACTTATCACGTCGTGGTCACGAACGAGCTGGGTTCGGTGACAAGTGAGCCGTTTGAACTCACAGTGGATTCCTTCCATGAGTCGGTCTCGGTTTCGACCCACTTGGTTGATCAAGCGACACAAATTGGAGGCACCGTCTCGTTCAGCGTTGAAACGAGAGGGAATCCTGCACCGACCTTCCAGTGGTATCTTAACGGCACGCTTTTGCCCAATGCGACCTCAGCGACTCTCACCGTCGAAAACGTCGATCAAGATGACCTGGGTGAGTATCGGGTTCGGGTTCAAAATCGGGTAGTCAACGAGGGGGGGAGTTTCGTTTGGCCGGCCCAGAGCTTTGCAAGTCTTCGCTTGAATCAAACCATCACTTTTACTGGCCCCGGAGGGTGGGAGCGATCTGATTCGCCGGTGAAGCTAGGCGCGATGGCGAGTTCTGGCCTGCCAGTGACCTTCGAGGTGGTTTCTGGTCCGGCGACAGTATCGGGAGATATGCTCACTCTGACGGGCATTGGCCCCGTGATCGTGCGGGCCGTGCAAGCCGGCAATGAGACTTTCGCCGCGAATGCGGTCGAACGAACTTTTGCGATTAATTGGGGGACGTCGGGACCGACAAAAGCTATTTTCGATAATCTCGATGTGGTTCACTTGACCGGCGGACGACTGATCGCCTGGCAGCAGACCTCATCTCCGCCCTCCAGCATTTCGACGGGGTTTCGGGGGGCGATGCCGTTTACGGTGGGCGATAAAGACTACGTGCTGCGATCGATCGCGCTGCATCTAAAAGTGGATAACGCGGTGCCGAATCTGCGCATCAAATTGTGCGAAGATGATGGCGGGCTACCGGCCGAGGTGCCCATGGAAATTATTAGCCTCAACCCTGCGCTACCGCTCGGCGCGGCGGTGCATACTTTTGCTTCTGCTACGACCCCGGTCCTGAGAGCGAATACGCCCTACTGGGTGGTACTCGAACCAGCGACCTTTGATACTGAAACCACGAGTAATGATGTAGCCTACACTTGGTTCGATACTGTCTCAGGCACGGCCAATGTGCCGGGTGCCTATTGGTGGTTCCCCGGTCCCGATTGGGAAGCTTGGCAGTCTTATCCGGGGTCTCCCGGGCTGACGTTGCGCGTTGATGCGGTTGAGGTGGTTCCGCCCACGATTTTAGAGCAGCCGCGAATGCAACGCGTGACGCTCGGCGGGTCGGCAACATTCTCCGTTCGCGCTACCGGTGCGTCGGGATTGCTGTTTCAATGGACGAAAGCCGGCGTCGCGATTCCCGGGGCCACGGAGCCTACTCTCGTGATTCATAACGCTACGTCTGCAGATGCGGGAAGCTACCGTATCGAGATTCGAGACCATCGAGGAATCGTGGAAAGTGAGGCCGTATCGTTGGGGTTTTTGCCGTCAGACGTATCGGCCACGCAGATGGTTAATCGCATGCATTACCAGGCTGGCGGCACCGTTGCGGTGACCAACACGTTCACCCACGATGGTTCGGTTTCAGCTCTGAGTTGGCAGGTGTTATTGCCTGACGGTTGGAGGTTCGCGTCCAGCGAGGGAGACGAAACCGCGGCCGAGAAACCGACCGAGGGCATGACGGATTTGGCGGAGTGGCGTTGGTCAGATTCCCCGACGAGCCCGATCGAGTTCAACTATGTGCTCAACGTGCCTACGAGCAGCCATGGTGAAACGTCAGTCGTGGCGTTGGTGACGATGAACCCCGGCAGTGAAGAAATGATGTTACTCGCTCGACCGGATCCCTTGTATTTGATCGATAAACACCGGGGCGATGTGGACGGAGACGGGCGTCTCAGCTTGAGTGAACTCCTGCGAGTGATCGAACTGTATAACACCCGCAACGGGACCGTGCGCACAGGCACTTACGGCGCGAGTGCAGGTGAGGGGACTCCGGACAGTTTTCGAGCCGAGCCGGGGCGTAGCTCAGGGGCCGATCTGACGATGTCGCGTTATCATTCAGCTGACAGCAACCGGGATGGCATGCTAAGTCTTTCCGAGTTGCTACGGGTAATCGAACTTTACAACACCCGCGACGGAACGGTGCGCACGGGGGCCTACCATTTACAGGTCGATTCGGTTGACGGCTTCGCGTCAGGTCCAGAATAGACCTTAAGTTCAGGCTCGGGTCAGGCATCAGCCCGAGGGGGTCAGGCCGTTAGTTGTTAATTATGGGTGATAGCCGCATGGCGGTTGTTGCTTATTGATTCAGGATCAAAAGCAGACTGCTGATCGGCGCACGCTTCGTCCGCACTCCGCGTTCGCTGCCCCGAGGAACGCAGAGCTCCAACTAGCCCCCCTGCCCTGTCGCTCAACTTGTAGCCGAGGTCGCCGACAGCGGTTGAGTGCCCCTCCAAACCTTCGTTAACGGCCCTAAGCCAATCCATAGTTCGCTATAGGTTGGCTCCCTGCCTACCCGAGCTAAGTCGCCCCCCCCTGCTCCAATCGCCCCCATCCGTCGGCCGCTGGAAACATTGTATTAGTTGGCAAACCGGAGTCTGCTGCTCTTGCCCCATGCAAAACGAGCAGAATTCCGTGAACTCCCGGATGCCATCTCCGCTCCTCAGCGCAGAGGACTCCGAACGTATCGCTTATCTGCGTTTCCTACTGATTGTCGGGGTCGTTTTTGTGCACGCCTACGATACCCAGATCAGTTTATCCGGTGGCACCATCGGCCCCGCCGACTCTGGAGGTTATGCCAGTTTCATTCGCAATCTCATCTCTCAAGGCATTGCCCGGA
>CAXBOL010000651.1:0-3566 GCA_963977295.1 uncultured Opitutaceae bacterium | reverse complement strand
GCACCGGCGGTCAGGGCGACCAGGGCGACGGCCGGATCGGTGAGGACCTTGGATTCGATGATATTGCCGACCTCGTAGGTGCGTTCCAGTGGGGTGCCGATGGGCAGCGTGATATCGAGATTGAATTCACCTTGCCGGACTTGGGGGATCAGTTCGCGCCCGAGCTGGGGCAGCACGAAGAACCAGGACAAAGCGAACGCCGCGACCGCGCAGATAATGACCGTCCAGCTCTGTCGCAGGGCAGCGCGGAGCACGACCGGGTAGGCATTTTGCAGCGCGTTGAACAGGCTGTTGATGACATTCACGAGCGGCATGACCACGGGAGCCAAGGCGATGGCGAATAAGCGAAGGGTAACCAAGATGATCGCAGTCAGGATCATCGCGACCGTTTGTAAGACGAGACGGAGCACCCGCACGATCAGAGCGAAGACAAACCGGAGGAGAATAAATGCCACTACGACCGGCAGCGGGAATATCCGAATCAGTTTCAGGACTGCGTTACTCCCCGCCGCTACCCAGCTGGCAAACAAGTTAAAGGCAGTGTTGAGGTCGCGCAGGGCGGTGACTTCGAGTAACCCCGGCCAGATATGCTCGCCATGAAGGGGGCCAAAGGTGTCTCGGGAGAACCAATTCTCGATGCTTGGCCACACGGCGGATTGCGCCGGGCGGAACCGATCGAACAGTCGCATGAACGGTAACAAGACGAGCGCCACGACGGCACCGACGATCTTGAGGGCGCACGCAACGACGACCAACACCCCCCGGAGGATGCGAACCACCAGTAGACCGAGAGAGCCAATTAAATCCTTCGCGTGTCGCGCCCACGGTGAGTCGGAAGGCGAGCGAGGAAATTGGAGGAAGGCATGACGCGTGAACTCTCCGGTAAGGGATTCACCGGAGCCGGAAAAATCACGCGATGCGAGCATCGGGATGAAAAACAACGCGGCAAGCAACGAGGCGATCAGCGAGAACACTACGGTGAGGGCCATATCGCCGAAAACCTGTCCGGCCACGCCTTCGACAAATACGATGGGAAAGAACACGGCAACGGTCGTGGCCGTGGAGGCGACAACCGCCATGCCGACTTCACTCACCCCGCGCACGACCGCGGTGTTGAGGTCATCGCCCTCTTCGCGGCAGCGAAAGATACTTTCGAGCACGACAATGGCGTTGTCCACGAGCATGCCTACGCCGAGCGCCAGTCCTCCCAGCGAGATGATGTTCAGCGACACTCCGCTCATGAACATCGGGGCAAACGTGGCGACAATGGAAAGTGGAATGCAGACGCCGATGATGAGCGTTTGCGCCAGATTGCGCAGAAAGACAAACAGCACCACGATGGCGATGGCGGCGCCAAAAATGGCGTTGTTCTTCACCTCGTCGATGGAGTTGCGGATGAAGATGGACTGGTCGGCGAGGGTCTCGATAGTCGCTGCCGGAGGAAGTTGAAACGCGACAAAGTCTGTCATCTGCAGATATTTGGCGACGCGGGCGGCCTCGGCCCGGCGACTGTCGCCGATGGAGTCGCGGGATCTATCACGTCGATCATTGGACGGTTTCGCGTTCCCCTTGGCTTTGCGGTCTTTCTCGATGGCCGCAACTTCCGCCGCGTCAGGTGGAGGGGGGCCGACACTTCCGGGGGGGAGTGCCGCGACGTAGGCGCGTTGAGCTTCGGTGCCGAAAATGGCGTCGGATACGCGGCGAGCTACTTCAACGATGTTGGCGTCGGCCTCTTTGTAGATCTCCAGTTCGATGCTTTCGCGGCCGTTGACGGCGGTGATGACTTCGCGGTCTTTGTGGTAGCGCGAGACGGTCCCGATATCGCGGAGCCGGATGTCGACCCGGTTTTGGCGGGCGATGATGACGTCTTCAATTTCGGTCATCGAAGTAAACTCGTTCATCGTCCGAATGAGGTATTCGGTCTGGCCTTCACGGAGATTGCCTCCGGGGAGGTTCACGTTGCTTTGGGCGAGACGTTGATTGATCTGGTTGATATCCAGATTGAGCGTGGAAAGGCGGGACTCATCGATGGCGACGAGGAACAGTTCTTCGAGTCCCCCTTTGACCTTGACCGCGGCAACGCCTTCAAGGGCTTCCAAGCGACGCTTGATGTCGTATTCGGAAATGTAGCGCAGTTGGTAGAGCGTTTGAGGTCCGGCGAGGCCGAAGCGCATGATCGGATCCAAGGTGGGATCGTAGCGCAGCAGGATAGGGCGTTCGGCGGCGTCGGGGAGTCGCACGCGGTCCACCTTTTCGCGGATGTCCGAGGCGACGACATTCATGTCGGTTTCCCAGCCAAACTCGAGAATGACGTCGGATTGACCGGCTTTGGAAATGGAGCTGATCGAAGTCAGACCGCTTACGATGCCGAGTTCTTGTTCCAGCCGTTGGGAGATGGTGGATTCAATCTCCTCCGGGGCGCTGCCGGTGTATTCCGTGCGCACGGTGAGCGACGGGTAACTCATGTCGGGCATGAGCGTGAGGGCGAGGCGGGTGTAAGACACCCACCCAAACACAGCGACTGCCATCACGACCATGAGGATCGCGACGGGCCGCCGAGTGGTGAACGCGAGGCTCGATTCCTCGGGATTAAACGTACGACGGGTCACGGCGAGGGGGGCGAGGGGTTAGCCTTCGGTGCTTGAGGCTGGGTCGGCCGCGGGGGCGGAAGTGTCCGTGGTCGTAGCGGGATCAATGACTTTGACCGGAGCGTTTTCTTTCAGTCCGGATTGACCCAGAACGACGATCTTGTCGCCCACGGAAAGTCCGGAACGAACCTCGATGATGTCGGGCGTTTCAAAGCCGGCGTCGAGCGGGAGGCGCTTGGCGCGCCCGTTTTTGACCAGAAACACATACTGGGCGCCGCCTTCGTAGACGACAGCTCGTTTGGGAATCAAGAGGGCGGAGGTGCGTTCCTCGGTTACGATGGACGTGCGGACGAACAGGCCGGGCACGATGGCATCGTCGGGCGACCTGACCCCGATGGTGACTTTGAATGTGCCGCTGGCGGGGTCGATGATGGGACTGATGCGTTTGACCCAGGCGGCGTAGGATTTTCCGGGTAAAAATTCGGATGTGATGGTGGCATCCTGATCAACCCGCACGGCGGTAAGGTAGCGGCCGGGCACGAAGACTTTGGCGACCATGTCTTGCAGGCTCACGAAGGAGAACAGCTTGGTGCCGGTGGCGACACGTGCGCCCACTTGAACCTGGCGCTCGGAGATCACGCCGTTGAACGGAGCGACGACGGTGGCGTAGTCCAGACGGATGCGGGCGCGATCTGCGCGAAGTTGCATCTGCTCGAGTGCATAGCGGGCATTTTCGAATTCCTGCTGATTGACCAAGCCACGTTCGAATAATCCCTTGGTGCGTTCGAACTGGGCCGTTTCCCGTTCGAGATTCACTTTGGCCTCGTCGGCGTCGACGGCCAGTTCGCGGTCGTCGATCTTGAGGAGCGGGGTGCCGGCGGTGACGAAATCGCCCTCTTCGACGAGGAGGTGGTCCACTTCTCCGGCGATGCGGGGGAAGAGATCGACCACCGACTCGGTCTCCAGGGTCGAGTTGAA
>CAXBOL010000650.1:0-3572 GCA_963977295.1 uncultured Opitutaceae bacterium | reverse complement strand
TTTCCCGCCGCCACGATTCCGGCGCGGATAGGGTTTAGATGGATGTAGTGGGTGGTCGCATCGACCGCATTCCCGTCCAAAATAATGGCGTGGTAGCGACCCTGAAAGACATGCCCCCGTTCGTTACGAAATCGATTAAACCGATTCGCAAAGGTCGACTGGAGCCAACGCATCCCCTCCACCAGATTGGGTTGAGGCGTTTTCACACACAGGTGGTAGTGATTGCTCATCAGGACCCACGCATACAAGACCCATCCCTGCGCCTCACAAGTTTGCCGCAGACACTCTACAAAACTGTGCCGCGCTCCTTCGCTTTCGAATATCCACGAACGGTAATTCCCCCGGTTGATGACGTGATAACACGCACCGCTGAACTCCACTCTGATTTTTCGAGCCACGATAGATCCCTTACCACTACAGCTCTTTCCCGCAACCCATTAATCATGAATCATTGGACTGACCCCTTTTTCGACACCTGCAGTCATCAGCGTGACCCATCTCGCCACTGGCAGCACCAACGCGCTCAACGTCATGCCGAGTTCCGCCACCATCGCGGGCACCATCCGCGCCTTCGACGACGTCGATGCGACCGGACCGAACCAGGGCCGGAGTCTTCGGGAAGTCGTCACACAGACGCTGGACGGTCTCACCTCGGCTTATGGCGCGACCTACGAAATGAACCTGCGCAAAGGGTCGCCCCCCACGCGCAACGACACCGCCTTGGAATCAGCGTTGCTCCCTGCGCTGAACACGCGTTGGCCGGGAACGCTGCGCGTCACCACGGAGCGCGGCATGTTCGCCGAAGACTTCTCCTACTACACGGCCGAGTTCCCGTGCCTCTACTTTGGGCTCGGCGTGACCGCTCCGGGTCAGGCGGCGGCCGGGGTGCACACGGCGGAATTTGCCATCGATCCCGCTGCGTTCGCGATCGGCGCACGTTGGTTGGTGGAGGTGGCCCTCACGGCCTCGACGACACTGGCGCACGCTTCCCGCTGAGTGGGCCTTCCGGGAGCACATATCACATCCAATCTTATACCTACGTCCGTTGAGAAATAGACTTTAGAGCGACCCGATCCTTTTAAAGTCCAAATCATTCAAGACGTTGGTATTACCTATCCGTTTGAGCAAATTTGATGATGCATTCAGGACCTCTCCAAATTCGACTGACCAACGCCCTCAACGGTTGTCCTTATCGGCTTATGCGGGCCAACGAGATAAATTGTGACGACGCTCAGATCGCTCGTATCGTGTCCATTTGCAATGAACCAGAGGTCTACGCCTGGCTTTTCCGGGAACCGCTTGACGGAAAGGCCTATAAAACCACCAAAGCCCGCGACTGGTTAAAATGGTCGGCGGCGGGATGGGCGGCAGGGTCGCATTTCGTTTTCGCCGTAATTGACGACCACCAACACATCGCTGCCGCCTGCGACATCAAATCGCGAGACCCCGTCGCGGAGATCGGCTATTGGGCCAGTCGCCACCACCGGGGCATCATGACCAATGTCGTGAAGGCCATGTGCGATTGGGCGTCGGAAGCAGGATTTCAAGGGTTGTTTGCGCGCACCAAGCTGGCCAACTCTGCGTCTCAGGCTGTGCTGGAGAGAGCGGGTTTCAGCGAGGTTCCCAGCGAGGAGGGCGACTATCGACGTTTCCAACTTTCTCTCGGCCGGTAAAACGAAGAAACGTGCTATCGCGAATCTGCCTTCCCGCTTTAGTTAAAATCCCGTCAGTCGGGGTGCCCCTGACTAAACGATCGATTAAGTCGATCGTCACACCATGAGGGGTTTTACGATCACCAAACGTTGTCCCGTATTTCACCAACTCAGTCTGGCCCTCGACGTCAAATTGCATTCTATTGCAATATCATGACTGAGCTACCACCGTTTCGAGTCCTTAACCTTATGCCGGGATTCGGTCCTGTCGCCAGATACCTGTGCTTGGTGGCGATATTGGTGGCGTTGCGTGCGCCACTTTCGGCCGCAGATCAGCCTGTGACCGTCGACGGTTCACTCGACGCGGCAATTCCAGCAGACTTACGGTCATTGCTGATCGATAATCCCTACGTGCTTTTCAAAGTCGATGTGGGTGATGATGGCACCCTCTTCGACGTCATGGCGCTGGAGTCCAACCACCGCGATCTGATCCCTGCGGCCACCAAAGTCCTCCTCGGGGTGACGTTTAACCCTGCGATTGAAGACGGAAAAGCGATCCGGACCCGAACCTCGGTTTTTGTCAGATTCTTCGATCCCGAACAACGAGCGTGGCAAATGGGAGGCAAAGCGCTGCCGTTCGGGGGCACGGTGTCTGACGCCGTCAGACGGAGGATGTATGCCACTTCCGAGCAGCGCTACGTCTACGACGAAAGTAAACCTGACGAAATTGACGCCCCCATCCAGAGTCTCAACGCGCCTCGACGCATCCTTGCCGACGCCCAAGGCCTCGGCACCGGAGCCAAGGGTCGTTGCGTGGTTGAGTTTTACATTAGCCCCGAAGGCCGCGCCCGTTTCCCTTCCGCGCTCGAAAGCGATAGTGACGAGGTCAGTATCAGCGCAGCCCTTACTTTACTCAAAACCCGCTACAGCCCACCCCGCAAAGACGGCAATCCCACCTACATCAAAGTTCAACAGGAGTTCATTTTTCAATAGGTCGTCGATCCCCGCTACGTCCTCGGCGCCCTACCTAAACATTGCCTCATGACCTGCTTGATTCCCTCCCTTTCCGCGCATCGTGCATCCACCACACTTCGCCGGACCCATCGCGGCATCACCACGCTGATTCTGTGGGTCGGCATCATCTCAATGCTCCCCGCCTTAAAGGCCGCGACGCCAGCCTCGTCCCGGAGCGCAGCGCCCCTCAACGCCGCAGCGGTTAATCAAGCCTTGGCCTTGGGCGTTAACATCGGAAACACCTTCGATCTCAATCAGCACCCGACCGACTTCGCGAAGATCAAGCCGCTCATCGATCTCTACGCCGACGCTGGTCTCAAACACATCCGTATTCCCATCACATGGACCGAGGGGTTTGACGGAGATGCGCTCGCCGATCCGTTGGGCACTATCAATTTCGATCACCCGCGTTTCCGCCAATTGCAAGCGCTGATCGACTACGCGCTCCAACAGGGACTCTACGTCGTGATCAACGCCCATCATGAGCGGGAATTCAAGCGTCTCTACAACGGGTCCCGCGTCTACGAGGCTTTTTTCGCTCACTTGTGGACACAAATCGCGACTCACTTTGCCGCCTACCCCCAACAACTCATTTTCGAACTGCTCAACGAACCGGAGGGCGCTTTTGGGGATAGTCACGACGGCACCGACTACCGCGATCCTGTCGCGATCGCCTTCACTCGTCGCATCGCAGAAATCGGGCATGAAGTCATTCGCCAAACCGGCGGTCTCAACCAGACCCGAATCATCATGATCCCGACGAACCGGCAGGGAAATCAATCAACGCTTACGACCGTCTACCCCAATAAAAACGCCCTGCCCGGCCAAGGCCATGATCCCTATCTGATTATCCAGGTGCACACCTACGATCCCTGGTCTTTCTGCGGCCAAGACGGAACCAACGCC
>CAXBOL010000649.1:0-3573 GCA_963977295.1 uncultured Opitutaceae bacterium | reverse complement strand
TGGCGATCGGTTCCAGAAAGGAGCGAAACTCAATCAGGAGCACCGTGAACACCATGGCGATGCCCAGGAGCATGACGATGAGCAGGTGACGAAAGGATTCCTGTTGTTGGTGAAATAGGCCGCCAAACTCGATGCGATCGGGCGGGATGGTGGAGTCTCGGGCCAATACTTGTTTGATCTCGGCGACCGCACTGCCGAGGTCGCGATGTTCGAGGGCCGCGGTGACGGCGACCAGCTGCCGCAGATCCTCGCGTCGGAGCTCGAGTTGTCCGGGCTCCTCCACGATTTCGGCGACTTGGGACAGTTTCACAATCTGCCCTGCTGGAGTGCGCAGGGGGAGCTCACGGAGCGCGGCGATCTGATTGATGCGGTCGGGGTCAACTTGCACGCGAATCGTAACGACGCGATCGCCCTCCAACACAGACGAGGCGGGTTGACCAAGCATGGCGGTGTTCACCGCGGCCGCGATGTCTTGGCTGGAAAGCCCGAAGCGTTGCGCCTCAGGATAGCGCACGCGCAGGCTGATGGTGGGGCCGGTCATCACCAATCCGTCGGAGGTATCCACGACGCCGGTCACCGCTTCGATGGCGGTCTGCACGCGGGGGGCGGTGGCCTTCAGCCAGTCCGTATCCGTGGAGAACAGTTTGATTTCGATCGGATCGGGTGACTCGCTCAGGTCGCCGATGAGGTCGGTGAGGATGCCGGGGAAGTCCCATTCGGCGGCGGGAATGGCGGCGTTAAATTTTTGGCGCAGTTCACTTTTTACCGCTTCGGTGGAACGCGCCCGATCGGGATGAAGTTTGACCAGAAAATCCCCCGTGTTCGGTTCCGCGATGGCCAAGGCCAGACGGGCGCCGGTGCGGCGGGAGTAACCTTCGACCTCGGGGGTCTGCAGCAGGATGTCCTCCGCAATTCGCATCATGCGATCGGTTTCGGCCAGACTCGTGCCCCACGGCGTATGGTAGTCGATCACGAAGCCCCCCTCGTCGAGCGGGGGCAGGAAATCGCTCTCAAGCTGAAGAAACAACCACGCGCCTCCGGCACCGATCAGCAAGCAAAGCAAGAGGGTCGCCACCTTCCAGCGCAGGGCACGCCGGAGCACATATTCGAACAGACGCATCACGCGAGACAGTAGCCAGCCGCCTTCGGCCGACTTGGGGGCGTGGCCGTGTTCGCTGTGGGCACGGTTGCGCAGGAAAATCGAGGAGAGGGCGGGCGTGAGCGTGAGTGCGAGCAGCAGTGAAGCCAGGAGGGCGACAACCATGGTGAGGGCCAGCGCCCGGAAAAATACGCCGGGCAAGCCATCGAGAAACGCGAGGGGAATGAACACGACAACGGGAGTGAGCGTGGATCCGACCAAGGGATGCAAAACCTCGGCGCTGGCGGTTTTGATGGCCTCTAGACGGGGCAGTCCGGACGCGATTTTTTCGGCGATGGCTTCCACCACCACGATGGCGTCGTCGATGATTAAACCGATGGCCGCCGCGATGCCGCCCAGCGTCATCAGGTTGAAACTCATGCCGAAGGCAAACATCACGATGATGGCGGCGAGCACGCAGATCGGAATGACCAGAATGGCGGTGAGCACACTGCCCCAATTCTTGAGAAACAGATAGAGGATGAGCACCGAGAGAATGAGTCCGAAGATGATGGCGTCCCAGACGCTACTGACCGAGTCCTGCACCAGCAGGGACTGGTCGTAGTAAAACGAAAGTTGCATGTCGGCCGGCAGCGTCTCGCGTAGGTCGGCGATTTGGGAGCGCAACTCCTGGGCGATTTCCAAGATACTGCTGCCGCTCGGTTGGGCGCGTAGATTGAGCAAGACGCCGTTGACTCCTTGGGCATTGACGACGTTGAACACGGGGGCGGGTCCGCGCTCGATGCGCGCGAATTCGGCCAGACGGCGCGGGAGTCCGTGGGCGTCAATCAAAGGCACATTGGCGATGTCGTCCGGTCCGTGCACGCGACCATCGACGACCGTGAGGTAGAGGGTGTAGTTCTCTTCCAACATACCCGCCGGGGCGACGAGGTTGTTGTGCTCCAGCGCGGTGGTGACGTCACTTAGGGTGAACCCACCGGCCAGCAACATTACGGGGTCGACGATGACGTGGTATTCGGGTTCGCGTCCGCCGACAAGGTCGACGCGGGCGATACCGGGGATGCGCAGGATGCGGGGTTTGATATCGTAGCGCGCTTTTTCCCACAGCTCGGTGACGTCCCGGTGCGGACTGGTGAGACTGACGCCGATGATGGGAAACGCGTTGAACGTGAGGCGCCACACGGTGCCGTTGGTATCGGCCGGCAGTTGGCTCCGAAGTTGGGCGAAACGGTTGAGCACATAGAGCTCGGACTGCACCATATCGACCTGCCAGTTGAAAAAGACGTTGATCTCACCGCGCCCGGTGGCGGAGCGGACTTGCACGACTCCGGGAATGTCCTTCATAGCCTCTTCGATCGGCCGGGTGATGGTGGCCATCATTTCGTCGCCAGGCATCACGCCGTTTTCGATCAGGAGCACGCAGCGCGGGAAATTCGTCTCGGGAAATACCGCCGATGGCATGCGCAACGCACAATAGAATCCACCCAGACAGAGTGCGAGGGTGATGAAGATGATCGCGAGACGGTGGCGAATCGCGAAGTCGCCGAGGGAGAGGTTCGAGGAAGGGTTCATGGCGACGATTGCGGCGACGGACGGCTCAGGGCGTGGGCGCGGTATCGATCAGCACTAGCGTGTCATCCGGCAAGGCGTAGGAGCCGACGGTGACGACCAACTGTCCGGCGACGAGACCGTCTCCCGCGATGGTGATCAAGTTGTGCTCGCGCACGCCGAGTTGCACGGTCTGGCGTGCTGATTTGCCCTGCTTCACGAGTGAGATCGTGCTTACCCCGTCGGCGTCGGTGTAGACGCTGCTGATTGGCACGACCAGACCTTCGGCGTTGTCGTCGACGTTGATCCGCGCGGTGATGAACTCTCCGGATCGCAGGCCGGAATCGGTCGGCAAGGACAAGCGCACCAGCCCGGTGCCTGTGGCCGGGTCGATCTGCGGACTCACATAGCGCACGGTGGCTGGAACGGTCGCGGCTCGGCCGGACATTGTGATGGTGGCGGATTGCCCGACTGCAAGCGTGGTGAGTTCGGCCGCGGGCACGGCGACTTGAGCCACGACTTGATGGGGGTTGATGATCTCGATGAGAATTTGGCTTGTATCCACAGATTCACCACGCTGGACATCGACGAGAGTGACGAGTCCGTTGATGGGCGCTTTGATTTGTAGGAGGGATTGCTGAGCGAGGACGGCGGCGAGGGCTTGTTCGGCTTCCCGCACGTCTTTGCCGGACGCCCCGCCGACGGGGAGCAGTTCTTGTTGTTTGGCGAGATTTTGACGGGCCGATTGCACGGCGACGTCGAGCGGTTGATTCTCGAGCTGAACGAGCACATCCCCCTGGCGGACGGGATGTCCCACCTGGCAAGCGACGCGGGTTACGATGCCGCTGGACGCAGGGGAGAGTCGGACGAGGCCTCCGGGTTGGTCCGCCTGAGCGGGAGCGGATTCGATGCGGCCATAGGCCGTG
>CAXBOL010000648.1:0-3580 GCA_963977295.1 uncultured Opitutaceae bacterium | reverse complement strand
TCACGCCCTACCTCAGAACACGTTGCGCTAAAGTCTATTTCTCAACAGACGTCGGCATGGCTCCTTTTCCCGCACGATTCCGACGGACTACAAACCTCAAGACCTGGAGCCATTTTACGACTCCGGAGCAGCGACCTTGAGTTTGATTCCAGCCCGGTAGTCGGCGCTACATCTTGGCGACCGCGGCGTCGTGCTGGGCGGCGAGCGCCTGTAGTTCGGCGGCGGAAGTTTTAGCGCCCGATCCCGGGGCGGCGAGGGTGCGCAGCATTTGCGCGGCCTGTTGGTGCAACGCTGCGGGGGTAAACGGCAGGGCGTTGGCGAGGCGGCTGAGAGTCAGCACGGTGCCTTCGCGGTCCCCTATCATGTTGGCGATTTGAATCTGAAGCGAAAGGGCAACGGTGCTGGTGCGGATATCCGGGTGGATCTCCGGATCGTCGAGGGTGCGGCGGAGGTTGGCCAACGATTCCGGGCTGCCGCCGTTTTGGGCCAAATCGCGGAACTGGGTGTTGACCCGGAACATGGCCAGGTAGTCGGCCGAGCCATGCGTGAAGTCGCGCTGAAGGAGAATTTTGTGGGCCTCATCAAACTTGCGTTGGGCGAATTCGAAAAACGCGAGGCGGGCGAGGGCGTCGTCATTATAGCGATCAATGGCTACCGCCTGTTCGAGGTATTGCTTGGCCTCGGCGGGGGCCTGCATGACGTTCGCGAGATCGGACGAAAGCACGAGCAACTCGGTATTGGTCGGGTGGTTTTCCCGCGCAGTGGCGAGGATCGAGCGGGCGGCGTCGGCATCGCCTCGGGCGTAGGCGGCCCGAGCTTCGGTCCCTGCTTTCTGGGCCTGATCGCGGAGTTGGTCGCTCACTTTCACGTAAGCCGCCTTCGGCTCCTTCCACTCGGGGTCCAACCAGGCGGCGAGATCGTAACCGATCAAGGCCTCCCGCGGGCGGCCCAGCCGCGCGTGAACTTCGCCGAGCGCAAAGAAGATGACCTTGTGGGGGGCGATGGATTCGGCTTGGAGAAACAACGTTTCTGCAGCTGCGGGATCGGTGCGCAGGAGCGCTTCTCCCTCACCGATTATCGCTAGCCATGTCTTCTCGTCGTCCGGGGCCAGCTGGAGGCGGCCGATGACGTCGTTGTTCACGTTCACGACCTCGCGCATCACCTTCAGGCGCGTTGCGAGGTCAGGGATACGGCGGGCAGTCGCGAGTTGGGCGCCAGCATTGGCGAAGGCGTCACGCAGGACCTCGGCGAAGTCTTCTGCCTTTTTGAGACCGACTGGAATTTGCGCCGAGGCGGCCTGCCGGTTGTAGCGTGAGAGCGGGTGTGGGATCGTGTCGCGCACGTTGGTGGGCAGGAGTAGGAGTGCGTCCAAGCGGCGCAACTCGTCGATCAGCACCTTGTTACTGACCGCATCGTTGAGGTTCCGGGCGATGAGGGCGTCCTGCTGGGCACCGGGAAGATCGCCGGTGTAGGCGCGAGCGGTCGCACGGGCGAGATAGACCATCGGATGGCGGGCGGTGGCGCGGGCGACGTGGTCAAAGACGGCCAGATCTTCGCGCATGTCGTCTGCCCCCGGAGTGAACAGCGTCCAAGCGAACCGCGCGCGAGATTCCAAGGCCAATCGCAGCTCCTCGGGGTAGGGCGTCGTTAGCGTCTCGCGGTGCTGCGCAATGACTTTGGCGATGGCTTCACCGGCCTTGGGACCTTGCGCTGCGGCCGTAAGCTCGGCGGCGATGGCGACGTCTTGGCGAAAGATGGACTCAAGCTCCGCCAGGCGGGTCGGCGAGATCGCATTCGGGAGGGCGCGGAGTGGCCAGTTGAGCGACTCAGCGGCAACGGCAACCGATCCGAAGGCGAGCGTAGAGAGGAGGGTGGCGAGAGCGCAGCGGAGTGGCATGATAGAATGGGGAAAGGTGGCGGGGACGGGATCAGTCGCGCGTGCCGGAATGGAGCGCCCGCAGGGATTGCAGGACGAAGTGACGGCGGTCGTCGGAAAGGCCCCGACCAAACGCGAGGCGGCTACGGCCGGTGAGCACAATCTGCTGCTGAAGGCTTTGGTGGTTTCGCCGATTGCGGACGAGCAAAGTCTCTTCGTTGATGGCCTCGACTGTGGCGAGGTCGAAGGTTTTGGTGCGGCCCCAACGACCGACCCCGGTGAAGACCTCGCCTCGCCCATCAGGGTGCACCCGGACCTCAACGCGACCGGCAATGGCCATGAGCGTGATGCCCCAAAAAAGGAGCGCGCCCAATAGGAACGGCACGCCGAAGAGAGAGAGGAAGAGGTTGAACTCCCCCTTGATGATCTGGGTGCCGTAGATCCCGCCAAGCGCCCCACCGGTCCAGACGAGCATAAAAGGCACGAGGAAAAACGCGATGGGCGAGCGCGTGGTGGCCCCGAAAACCGGCCCGTTGAAACTGTCGCGACGAAAAGCCCCGGGCGGTGGGTAAAAGATCGTATCAGCCCGCGGCGCGTCCCGTCGTTTTACCAGATCGGAAAGCCGACCAATGTGCCCGCAACCTGGGCAAAGCGCGACGTCGGTCCCGACGTTAAAATCGGAGCTGTGGAGCGGACCGCTGCAATTCTCACAAGTGTAGGCCATAGTGACAGCGGGCAGCGTTCGTCCGCCAGTCGCCCCGGCGCAAGTCCCACCCGGACGGTATGCGCACCTTTGCGTAGAACCTCGCCAGTAGTGGAATCGGCAGGCGAGGGTGCCCTAGCGAGAAGCAGCAAAAGCCCTCCTTTGTGGGCCGAAGACCCGTGCCAGGCGTCAACCGCAGTTCCCAAATCTCGGCGGTCAAGCAGCACAAAATCCCTAGTTTGATTCTCTTTCGAAGCCAGCCCACCCCGAACCACAAACCCCGACCCAGTTTTCCGGCCCGGACCCCAACCCCCAAAGCCCGATTTTCTGGCCCCATGCGGTCAAAAATCATGAATCATTGGACTGACCCCTTTTTGCTGCCACCCCTTTTTGCTGCCCTGAATCATTGGACTGACCCCTTTTTGCTGCCCATGAATCATTGGACTGACCCCTTTTTGCTGCCCGGACCGGAGAGATAGGTAGCAGATAAACCGGAGAGATGGGTTACAGATTAGGGCACGATGCCCTGGTCAAAGGCGATCCGAAGGGGTCATGTCGTCACATTGTTTACTTTGTGAAATCGGCCGCATGGCTGCTAACCAGTTGAGATAGTGGAATAACAGTCAGGTTGGAAAACCAGTAGCAGGATAACTTGAGGGTTCGGATGCCGGTAGAGCCTGTCATGATTCAATGTAAACACAGTGACGACATGACCCCATCCGAGCCTATGGGATCTCGTCCATGGGCAGATGACTGGGGCCAAGGTGCATTGCCGCACCCTTGATCGGCTGCATCTCGCGGCCATGGCTGAATTGGGCGTTCGCCGTTTGATCACACACGATCATCGCCAAGCTTTGGCGGCAGCCGATGCGGGCTTTGAGGTGGTGACCTTGTAGTCCGAAATCTAATATCATCATCTTGAATGATTTAGACTACAAAAGGTAGTGACGGACCGCTGGGCCGTCCGCATCTGCCCCAACGCGAATCCTGCAACGCTTCGC
>CAXBOL010000647.1:0-3587 GCA_963977295.1 uncultured Opitutaceae bacterium | reverse complement strand
GGTCCGAGCGAGGGAAGTGGCGCGAACTTGGCTGCCGGGCTCAGGCTTCAAGACCACGGTCGAAATCATGCCTGAAGAAGCGATGGCCGAGGGGGCGGATAGCACCATGGCCGAGCCCGTCCCGGCTGCTCAAATCTGGCAAGCGGGACAGGTGGAAGGTAAAGAGCTGGATTTGGTCTACTATTCGCCCGCCGCCGTGGCGACGACGCACGACATTGCCATCGCGGGAGATTACGAGGTGGAGTTTAATTTCCGAGCGGTTGAGCGCTACGTGGATAACGAGTTCGATCTCAATAAGTGCCGATTGGTCTTTAAAATTGATGGCGAGCCAGTTCTGGACAAAGAGATGGTCCGGGAGGGGTGGCGGAACTTTACCTACACGTTCCCGAAGAATTTTGAAAAAGGCGCTCATGAATTCTCAGTTGAGATCTACCCCCTCGAGCCCGCGGTAGAACAGAAGCGGAATTTACGGGTTCGGCTGTCCAACGTCACCCTGCATGGCCCGATGGATGAGGCCCATTGGGTGCCGCCCTCCGACTACGCTGAGTATTTCCCGCGGCCGGTTCCAGATGATGCCGAGGCGCGGCGACTCTATGCCGCAGAGCTTCTGCAAAATTTTGCGGATCGCGCGTTCCGACGTCCGGTGGACGCGTTTACGATCAATCGTCTGGTGGACGTGGCGGAGCAAGTGGCCGCGCAACCCGACAGCACGTTTGAGGCGGGGGTGGCCCAAGCCATGGTGGCGGTATTGGCGTCGCCACGTTTTCTATTCCGCGAAGAAGAGACGGAACCACTCGAACCAGGGGAGACCTATCCTCTGATTGACGAGTATGCGTTGGCCTCGCGATTGTCCTATTTCTTTTGGTCGACGATGCCGGACGCAGAACTGTTGGAACTCGCAAAGTCCGGGCAACTGCGAGCGAATTTATCTGCCCAAGTCGGGCGCATGTTGGCCGACAAGCGCTCGTCCGCGTTGGTCAAAAACTTCACCGGACAATGGCTACAGGCCCGCGACATCGAAGAGGTGCAGATTAGCGACTTCTCGGTCTTTTTGCGTGAACATCCTGATCCGGCCGTGTTCAGAGCCCAAGACACGTTTCGACGGATCAGCAGTATCCGGGAGGTGGATCGCACGCCAGAACAGATAGCGGAATTAGCGGAGGCACGGACCGCGTTTATCTCCTTTGTCCGCCAGCCCAAACCGGGGTTTGGCGGTTCCATTCGTGAAGCCATGCGTGATGAGACTGAGATGTATTTTGACTACATCCTGCGCGAAGATCGCAGCCTGCTGGAATTGATCGACAGCAACTACACGTTCCTCAACGAGGACTTGGCCAAGCACTACGGACTCGACGAAGTCGAAGTCAAAGGGGAGACGATGCGCAAAGTGGTGCTCCCGGCTGGGAGTCCTCGCGGAGGCGTGTTGACCCAAGGCACGGTGCTGGCCGTGACGTCGAATCCCACCCGCACGTCGCCGGTGAAGCGAGGGGTGTTCATCCTCGACAACATTCTGGGCACACCGCCACCCCCACCGCCGCCCAACATCCCCTCGTTGGAAGATGCGGCGGACCCGGAAGAGCTGTTGAAACTATCGTTGCGAGAGACCTTGGCCTTGCATGCCAGCAATCCCCTTTGCAGTTCGTGCCACAGTCGCATGGATCCGCTGGGTTTGGCGCTGGAAAATTTCAATGCCATGGGAGGCTGGCGAGACGAAGAAATGAACAAACCCATTGAGCCGGAGGGGCAGTTGATCAGTGGGGAGCGCTTTTCAACCATTCAGGAATTGAAGACGATTTTGGCTACCAATCACCGCGAACAGTTTCTGCATACCTTGGCGGAAAAGATGCTCACTTACGCCCTTGGGCGAGGGATGGAGTATTATGATACGGAGACGCTAGACCAATTGGTGGCGCGTCTCGAAGCGAACGAGGCTCGCCCTTCCGCCCTGATCAAGGGAATTGTCGAGTCGGCGGCCTTTCAGAAAACCCGTTTGAGCCCGTCTGCCATGGCGCAACAATCAACCCAACCAACCGACGCTGGCCCTTACCCGCGTTTAGTTCAAACCCATCCCTAAACCATGAGTGCATCCGCCGATACCGAACTTCGTCAACACCTCGCCTCGTTAAGCCGCCGCAACTTTTTGCGCGGACTCGGAGCCACCTTGGCCCTGCCGGCCTTCGCTTCATTGATGCCGACAAAGCTGATGGCCGCGACGGAGGCGCTGAACCTCGCGACGACACCGACGGGTGCGCCGTTGCGGACTGCATTTGTGACGTTCCCGAATGGTGCGATTCCGGCTCGATGGTGGCCACAGGGCGGGCAGTCGGACTTTCAGTTTGGGCCCACCTTAGAACCCTTGGCGGGGATGAGGGACCGTTTTCAAGTGCTGGGTGGACTCGATCATTTGAATGCGACCGCAGGCAACGACGGCGGCGGCGATCATGCTCGAGGCGCTGGGGTGTTCTTGACCGGCGTGCGGTTGAAAAAGAGCGCCACGGATATTCGAGCGGGCGTTTCGATCGACCAGATTATGGCCAGGGATATTGGCCACCTCACCCGCTTTCCTTCGCTGGAATTGACCTGCGACAATTACCGGCGCTCGGGTAACTGTGATTCGGGGTATTCCTGCGCTTACCAGTTCAATATCTCGTGGAAATCACCTACCACGCCAATGACCCCAGAGAACAATCCTCGGCTTGTTTTTGAGCGCCTCTTTGGTCCCGGTCACCAAGGCGAACGCGCGGCCAACGCGCAGAGTCGCATGGCGAATCGTCGTTCGGTGTTGGATTTTGTGATGGACGATGCCCACCGGATGCAGCGACGGCTGGATACGGAGGATCGCGAAAAACTCGATCAATACCTCACGGGCGTTCGAGACGTGGAATCTCGGATCCAGCGAGCAGAACGTTTCGGTCCCAACGTCGATCCTCAGCGAACGACGCCCGATGGTATACCCGAAAGCCGGGCCGATTACGTGCAGGTCATGTATGACATGATGTTGCTCGCCTTTAAGACCGACTCCACTCGCGTCGCCACCTTTATTCTGGGCCATGATGGTGATAACCGTTCGTTCAGTGAGATCGGCATTAGTGAGGGCCACCACGATCTTTCCCACCACCAGAACAACGCCGATCGCGTGGAGAAAGTCGCGACGATTGACCGCTGGTATGTCGAGCAGTTTGCGAAGTTCCTGCAGCGCATGGATGAAACGCAGGATATCGATGGCAACTCGTTGTTGCACAACTCCCGCATCATCTACGGTAGTGGCAACGCCGACGGCAACCGCCACACGCACGAGAATCTGCCCGTGTTACTCGCCGGCAATGGCGGCGGCATGTTGACCCCCGGCCGTTTCGTGCAGCACGGCTCCAAGCCCATGAGCAACCTCTTCCTCACGCTGGCAGATCAAGTGGGCGTCAAAGACCTACCTGACTTCGGCGATTCAACCGGCAGACTTGGTAACGTGTAGACCGACTCGTTCATCCGTTTCTCAAACCCTACCCCACATGAAACTCCGCTCCCTCCTCCTCGGACTGGTCGCCGTCGCGACCGTGCCATTGGTTCACGCACAATTGAAAATAATGACC
>CAXBOL010000646.1:0-3594 GCA_963977295.1 uncultured Opitutaceae bacterium | reverse complement strand
CGGCCGGTCTGCTCGCGTGGATCGCAGTGAGCAAATATCTCGATCATCAGCCGTTGTTCCGTCTCGAACAGATGTCGCAGCGCTGGGGGGCGCAACTGCCCCGCCAAAGCATGGCGGAGTGGATGAGCCAAGTCGCCGATCTGACCGAACCAATCTACAAACGCATGCTCACCGACCTGCTCGCCGACGGTTACGTGCAAGTCGATGAGACACCGATCCGCTACCACGACCCCGGACAAAAAAATGGCGAGACCGAACAAGGTTACTTCTGGGGTGCGACCGCTCCGGGCCATGATATCGTGTTCCAGTGGCGACTGTCGCGGCAGCATGCCGAGTTGACGCAATTGCTTGGCGATAATTACGTCGGATTGCTCCACGCCGACGGCTACGAAGCCTACGACAGCTACGCTCGCACCCGGACCGAGGTCGAGCGACTCGGCTTCTGGGCTCACGCCCGGCGCATGTTCCACGACGCGCTCGGCGAAGCGCCGCAACGCGCCGGGTTTGTGCTCAAACTGATCGGCCGACTCTACCTTGACGAACGGGATTGGACCCAAGTCGGACTCAACGGCCCGCGCCTCCGCTCGGCGCTGCGCACCGGCCATTGGACGCTCAGCCTGAGATTGCGAGCTAACACTATGAATTTCGACTCAACACCGCAAGTTGATGACGTAATGCTAAATTCTCCAGCAGCAGGTCACCAATTGGTCGAAACGCTCCCAATAGGCTCTGTATTACGGTAAAAAATCACTCCGATCATCGTAAACCCAAGATGATCCAACCAGCATGTAATTCAACAGTTCCCAGTCGCGATGAGTTTTCGCTATCCACAGGGTCTAAAAAAATCAGCCCAAAGTCCTGTTTATGGCACGAGTCGTTTCCACGACCTCAACCCTCAGATTCAACCGCGTGGCCCCTGTTTGGATAGGTTAATGAGGACGAATCTGTGTGAGATCCGTGTGAGGCCCTAGCCTCTCCTATGAAATTGGTACCCCCACGGGGAATCGAACCCCGGTCTGGTCCGTGAGAGGGACCTGTCCTAACCGCTAGACGATGGGGGCCTAAAACGGAGGGAGGCGGACGTTCAGCAGCCAAAGCGTTGGTTGCAAGCCAAATTCCGTCCCGCAAAATGACGGTCAACCCCGCATCCCGTCGCATTCAAAGACCGACCTGTCATTCCCCTTACTCGTGATCTCCCGACTTTGCTCCATCTTCCTTTGCTGTCTTTCGGCTCCTCTCCTTTCTGCCGCTTGGTCGATTGCGACTGATTGGGTCGACGGTTGGCCTCAAGCTTGGCAGACCGTAAATCCCGAAAAAACACAAACGGTCGGAGATTGGACGATTGAGACAGGCGAGCTCGAATTGCCCACCGGCACATGGAAACTTCGGGATGCCATTCGTCCCGTCGCTGGTGAGCCCAACGTCACTGAAATCCGACGGCGTTGGCATTGGAACGGCCCTGAAACACTCGACCGCGTCACGCTGTCTTTTCGATTCCCGATCGCCGATCTGTCCGACGCCCGCCCGTTTCTACCCGCTATCAGCACCTACGACAACCCGGCCGGGCAATCCGTCGATGCCTCGCGGATTCCGGTGATTGCTCACGCTTCGCCGCTCCGACGCGGCTTCTTCGAGGAACACCGCTTCTCGATGCCGTTTGCCGCAGTCGAGGCCATGCAGTCAGGCACCCGCAAAACATTCGCCTTGCACACCGTGCCGTCACCCGCTTCGCACGCCCATCTCACCGATCAGTCGTGGTCCCTGGGACTCGAATACACCGACGAAGGCGTGGAACTGGCGTCCTATTCCGGACCCGTCGCGTCCAACGGTCGCAACGCCATCATTAAGGGACATCAACGCGAGTGGCACGATTACGACGAAGCCTGGCTTACTGTGCCCCCTGACACGATTATTGAGAAAACATACTTCATCCAGACCACCACCACCCCGATTCGTGGCAATGGCTTTCGCACTCCGCTCTGGACGTCCATTCGCCTCACCAATCCGTTTAATCCCGACGGATTCCCTCCACTCAAGGACGTGATCACCCGCAAACTCGCCGACACCGAAAACCGCTGGCGGGAGGGCGCCGGTTTCGCCGGCCTCAAAGCGTTTCCTTCCGATCACCGCGCCCCGCGCAACTGGATTGACCTCGCCTGGGCCGGACAATCCGAGGCGTTTGCCTACCCGTATCTGGCTTTGGCGGATCGCTTCCCTCTTGTCGCCCCTGTCGATCGCGTGCAACGCGGTATTGATTTCGTTACGACATCCAACTTCACCGGCCAAGGCTTCTCCATCCGTTACGATTTCGACCGCGGGGAATGGTTCGACGATCGCCGCAATCCGTTGTCCCAAGCTCAAGCCATGAACAATCTGCTGGATGCATTGCGGTTAGCCCGTCGGCGCAACGACATCGACACCAGCAAATGGGTCAGTTTCTTACGACGAGCCTGCGATCTTCATGCTGCCCGCGTGTTAGCCGATGACTGGCATCCCGTGTCCACCAACGAGGGATTCCTCATCGCCCCGCTTGCCAAAGCCGCGGGTCTCTTGGGCAACCCCAGTTACCTCGTCGCCGCTCGCAAGGCCGCAGACCATTATATGCAGCGTCACCTCTCCATGGATGAGCCCTACTGGGGCGGCACCCTCGATGCCCGCTGTGAAGACAAGGAAGGCGCTTGGGCTGCCTTGCAGGGATTTCTAGCCATGTTCGAAGCGACTCAGGAAGCGCGCTTCCTCGAAGCCGCCCGCCACGCCGGCGATGTCGTCTTGTCCTACGTTTACACGTGGGACGTGGATTTGCCTCCCGGCCGCTTGACTGATCACGCATTCAAAACCCGGGGTTGGACTTCGGTCTCCGCGCAAAATATGCATCTGGATGTCTATGGCGTCTTGTGCGCTCCCGCGATCTGGCGCCTGGGCGAGATCACTGGGATCGAAGATTACCAAAAAATCGCCCGCGTCATGCTGGTTTCCTGCGGACAATTGCTCGATCCGTTCGGCAGCCAGGGAGAACAAATTCATCAGACCAACTACGCCCAACACTACGACTACACTGACCTCGCGGGCGTGCGCGGCGATTACGTCGAAAACTGGAACGTCTACTGGATCAGCGCCCACTTCTTGGTCGCGGTCACCCAACTCGACGAGATGGGGGTGGACTGGATAAACTGGTAATCCCGGCACGCCGCCCGCCAGTTCCGCCTTACGGTCAAGCGGATGCGACTTCGTCATTTGCTTCAGCCATCGCGACCGTCGTTTTCTCCCTACCCATGAAAGTCACCGCAATCACTCCGCTGGTCCTCGGCACGGCCTGGCGTGAACTCGTTTTTCTCCGCGTCGACACCGACGACGGCATCTCTGGCTACGGCGAAGTTCGTCCCTTAAACAAAACCAAAGCCGTCCTCGGCTACCTCGAAGAAGCAGCCCCGCGTTACTTGATTGGTCGCGACCCGTTCAACACTGAACTACTCGTCCACGAGATGATGAATGGCGACTTCGGCCGCCCGGGAGAAATTGCCATGTCCGCTCTCGCCCTCATGGAAATCGCCTGTTGGGACATCCTGGGCAAGGATCGCGGGCGGCCTGTGCACG
>CAXBOL010000645.1:0-3595 GCA_963977295.1 uncultured Opitutaceae bacterium | reverse complement strand
GAGGCAACTCCGTGTGGGATTCGCCTCGTCAATTTCGTCCCGTCTCAAACATTCTCCGTTGGTATGGTTACTCACTGCTGTTCTTGGTCAGAGCGAATTTTACCGGTCTTGGCCGTGTCCGGACTGATGGTGCTGTCCGGCTGCAATTCCAGTGGCACGGAAACCGCCGCCAACGAGCCGACCTCTGTCCTCGGAGAAAATTCAACGTCAGTCGCTTCGGCTGCCGATGCCACGGTTGATGCGGAAATCGCCGCGGCCCGGAAACAGATTGAAGAGGCCAATCGGCAACTGGAACGCGACCGCCAAGCCGTGCAGTTCACCGCGTGGCAACACGTCAAAGCCATCACCGAGATGTGGACGAAATTGCCACCGGAGTATTTTCCGGGCCTCACGACATTGGCGGTTGAGGTCGAAACCTTGCGGGCGGAGATCGAGCAGCAGGATACGTTGCTCATCGGTCGCATCGACCCCGAAGCACTGACCACCACCAATCCGGCATTTTGGCGAGCGATGTTGGAGACTAACCCCGAAGACCCGGTCGTCCCGTTGTTTGAACAGATGTTATGGGCCAGTCGCGGGTATTTCGATCACGCCAATTGGTTGATTGAACTGCATCGCTACGGGCCGGCCTTGCCAAATTCCGTGCATCGCATCGTGTATTCGATGGCCGACGAAATGCGGCGCATCCGAGACCGGGAAACCACGCGGAAGAATCAGTTACTGGAAAACGTGCCTCCGGAGGACGTGGTGCGGGTGATCGCTTCGGCGCGTCAATTTCAGCCAGGTCACCCGGACTGGTTGCTCTCCAGCATTGTGGTGCGTTTGCAACGAGGCGGAGTGAAGATGGATGATATCGAAGCCAATCCGGGTTTGGTCTCGGCCTTGATGAAGCAGATGCAGGCCGATTGGGAAGGGGTGGCCCTCAATCACCCGTTGATCGGCGCAAGATTGAACCCCGACGCGGCGGTGCGCGCGGCGGCGAATGCGCTGGCGGAGCAGTTGGATGCGTTGTCCGAAAGCCGGGGAGCGTTTGGCGGGCGCGACTTGAACCGTTTGAGCGAAGGGCTGGCCAAGACCAAATTTTATGGCGAAGCGCTCATGGCGAGTCGGCGGGCTGTGGCCATGCGCGGTTTCGCTATTCCGACTGATCTGGATGTGTGGTGGCGTTGGTTGCCCGATTTGATCGGGGATGTCGCCGCGACCGGGATACGTGATGCGATGGAAAACGGCGAAGTGCGACCGGTCTCGTTTTTTCAACCCGAAATGGAGCCGGAAGGCGTGAGTCTTTTGCCGCTGCACCCGATCATGGCGGAGCGCAGTTTGCGGCGGTTGCAGGAGGCAGAGCGGCGTTTGGCGCAGGCAGGTATCGGCGATGAGGAAAAGACGGCGACCTTGATTACGCAGGCGGAGACTTTTGGCCACCTGGGGCGCTGGGATGAAGCCGAAGCGGCACTGTCACAAGTGCCGGAGACCCTGCAAGACCGCACCATGGTCATGCGGGCGTGGTTGGCGTTGTGGAGCGGACGCACCGATCCTCTCGATGGCTTTGTGGCGCGGATCGACGATGACTTTAAAAAGCAATCCCCGGCGGTGCCGGCCTTGGCCCATGCGGCGCAAGGCCGTTGGGCAGAAGGCGCGGAGGCGTTTCTGGTGGCAGCTGAGCCGGAGGCGTTGGATCCGGAATTTCGCACCTATTACACGCTGATGGCAGCGTCGTTTCGACGCGTGGCCGGAAATGACGCCGGGGCTGACCAATTGATTGCAAAGGCGGCGGAATTGAGTGCCGATCGCGCGTGGGTGGCGTCGTTGGCCAAGGCCATGGCCGGGCAAGTCGGGGCCGCGCCCGGTGATGGCAAGGTCACCGAAATTACCGAAGCGGGGCGGGTCTGCGAACAGCGATTTTACCGCGCGTTTCAGCGTGATATTTCTCCCGGCCAACAGCGGGCGTTGCTCGAGAGCTGCGTGGCCACGGGCGTAGTGGATTTTGTCGAATACACGGCTTCCTTGTTGCGCTTGCGTGAGCTCGATCCGAAACGGTGGGACCCCACCGTCGCGCCGCCGCCAGCTCCGCCCGAACCCAAGTCTGCCGATGACGCGGACGATGATTTAACCCGGGACGCGAGTCCCCGCTGGTCCTTACCCTCATGAGCACATTACTTCGTCGGTTTCGTTTTTTGAATTTGGAGTCACCGATGCATCGTCGACGCGGCGGGCCATGGGCACTCTTGGTGGGCTGCGTTGGACTGCTGCTCGGCGGTCTCGCGGGGTGCGCCAATGTGCTCACACCTGAGTCCGCGATGGTAGCCACATCCAGTCAGGAGGTGCGCTCCACGGCGTGGCAGCACGTGGAGCAATTAGTGAGGGTATTGGAGCAAGTCGATGCCAACAAGAATCCCGGCATCGCTGCGCTGGTGCGCGACCTCAAGATGGCAGCGGAAATGGTGAACGCTGGCACGGGAGGTAGTTTTGATCAACTCGATCCCGCGGCGCTGATTCAGAACAATCCCAATTTTTGGCGGGCAAGTTTGGAGATGCAAAATGGAGACTCCACGGTGGCGGCGCTCGAGGCATTTGTCCTCGCAGCAGCCGGGGAGATGGAGCATGCGTCGGATCTGATCGAGCTCGTGCGAGCCGGGCCGCTGATGAATGAAACGCTGGACGAGATGGTGGCGCATCAACGCAACCTGATCCGAGGCTGGCGGCTCAACCCTCCCGGCCTGGACGTGGCGATGACGGCGGGAGTGCCGCCGCCTCAACGCTGGCAACCCGTCAAGGCGTTGCAGGCGAGCTATCCGGATTCGCCCACGGTGGCCATGGCGGTGTTGCGGATGCGTGCGGAGTTGGCCGGTATCGAGCTCTTGGCGGAAGGCGAGGACGAACGGATGCGGAACAAGATTCTCGATGCTGAACCCGGTTCTGTGAAAACGTTGGAAGAAGGGCAGCCCATGTGGGGAGCCATCGTGCAAGCGAAAGGAGAAGCCGGAGATGCCGCACGGCGTATTGCCGATATGATGACGCCTGATACGATTGGTGTGCTGAACTTGAGTGCGAAAGATTTTTCGATCCTGGTCGCAGACTTTATCCGCATCGGTTTGCCGGATTGGGCGCTGCGGGCGGTGCGGTTGCGCATGGGGGAAGCGGGTGAATTGGATCCGGCCGATGCCGAGGCCGTGCGACAGTTGCTGCCGATGGTCGTGGGCTCGGACGCGGCGGAGCCGATTTTGGCGGCATGGAATGCAGGGACTATGTCGGCCGTCTCCATTTTTCCGGGAGCAGGCGATCCGGTGGCACGACCCGGAGTGCCGATGGATCCATTGGTCGCGGGCCATTATGAGCGTCGCCGTCGTGACGCCGTGGCGATGTTGGCCAAAGGCGCGCCGACTCCCCGGGAGGAAAGTGAAGCGCGGTTGATTATCGCCGAAAGCGAACGCGTGTTAGGCAATTTTGGATTGGCCCAAGCCGCCCTGGACCAGCTCCCCCCGACGAACAAAGAGCGTCTGGATGTGGCCCGGGAAAAACTAGCGTTGGCCACCTCGATGCAGGACGAAGGTGCGATCATCAGCGCGCGGGAAGCGTTGCAACGGCTCGACCGAAA
>CAXBOL010000644.1:0-3605 GCA_963977295.1 uncultured Opitutaceae bacterium | reverse complement strand
CTTTGTCCGTTAAGCTCCTATGAACCCGTTAATTATTCGAACATTCGAACGCTCTGACATTTTTGCCGCCCTGCAGCTTTGGGCAAACGCCCCGGGCGTGAGGTTGGGGCTTTCCGATACGCCCGACGAGTTGGCTGGGTTTCTGGAGCGTAACGCTGGTCTGAGTCGGGTGGCGACAAGTGATGGGGCTCTGGTCGGTGCCGTGCTCGCAGGTCACGACGGCCGACGCGGAACCCTGTATCATCTGGCGGTTGAGGCGGCTCATCGACGTCAAGGGATCGGCCGGAAATTGGTCGACGCCGGCCTCGAAAGTCTACGCATCGCAGGCGTCCCCCGGATAACGATTCACGTGTTTGCCCACAATCAAGCTGGCATTGATTTCTGGCATTCCATCGGATGGACTAATCGGCCCGACCTGAGCGTCATCCAGTTTAACTTCCCCCAGCCCCTCACCCTATGACTCCGTCACGTATACTTCTTCTTTGTGCTGCCTCTCTCACGTCCGTTTTAGGTTCGGCCAAATCGCCGGAGTTAATCTGGGAAACGGATGGCTTTATCTCACCGGAATCCGCCATTTACGACGAAGGACGCAACGTGCTCTACGTGTCGAATCTGGGCACGAGGGGCAAAGAGGCTGTGCCCGGAGATGGGTTCGTGAGTCGAGTCAGCCTGACCGGCGAGCTGTTGGAGCTCAAATGGGTTACCGGCATGGAGAACCCTAAAGGGGTCACTTTGGCGAACGGGAAACTCTACGTGGGAGACGACGTCGCCCTCTTCGAAATCGACCTCGATTCGGGTAAAATCGTGGGACGCTACGTCCCCGAAGATGGACTGCCGGGCCAGTTCAACGATGTGACGGCGGATCCCGACGGCAACGTCTACGTGTGTAGCGGGAGACTGCATACGATCTTCCGGCTGCACCACGGGCAGTTCGCTTCGTGGCTCAAACTCGATCGGAGCGTGACCGGTGGACTAAATGGCCTGCGCGCGGAGAAGGATCGCCTGTTGCTTGGCGGTTGGACGGTCAAAAATGCGGCCGGTGAAGACCAGTTGGGACATTTATCAACCGTGAGCTTCGCCGACAAATCGGTAGGCCGCATCGGCACTCAACCAATCAGCCATATCGATGGCATCGAGTCCGACGGCCAAAGCGGCTACACGGTGACCGATTGGGTGACAGGTGATGTGAATCACGTCACGGCTGACGGCGTGCCCACTCTTCTGATGAATCTGGGCCAAGGCACCGCCGATCACGAATATCTCGCTGACCGTCAGATGCTGATCATGCCATCGATGTTGGATGGCAAAGTTCGGGCCTTCAAGTGGGCGCCGGGCAAGTAAGGCGTCATCCCAACGTCTTTTGAGAAATAGACCTTGGAGCCATTTGTTCTGAGGTAGGGCGTGACCGTCCTCCGTCGCCGAGGCTTTGGAGGACATGTTGGGCACGCCATCACGCTTACGCTCCAGCCCAACTCCCTCGCGACGCCACTACGGACGGCCCGGCGGTCCGTCCCTACCTGTCTAATGTCCAAATCGTTCAAGACGTTGGCGTCAGGCGAACTCCCGAAACAGTCGTTTGCGGGTGGCCGCATCCTGACGGCGATCCGTGCGGACTTCGAGGACGCGCAGACCTGTGGTGTTCCGAGGGTTGACCAGTTCCGACTCAAACGCGGTGTAGTCTTCTATCACGACATGCGCCACTCCATGGGCGGCGCACAGCCCGGCAAAATCAACGGTTTGGGGCGTGGCAAAGTAGCGCTCAAACGGCGGATTAAATTGAGCCACCGGAAGGTGTTCGAAAATACCGCCTCCGCTGTTGTTCACGAGCACGACGGTCAAGTTTCCTTTCAGTTTGTTCGCGAGCATCAGGCCATTGCTATCATGCAGAAAGGCTAAATCTCCCGTGAGAAGGAACGCGGGACGATCCGCACCATGAGCAGTCCCCAGAGCGGTAGACAACGTGCCATCGATGCCGTTGGCGCCGCGGCTGAAGGCAATGCTCAAGCCCCGAGCAGAAGGCCCCCAGAAATATTCCAGATCCCGCACCGGCATGCTATTGGCGACGGCCAACAACGCTTGATCAGGCAGGTGTTGAGCCAGGCTCCAAGCGATTCGACCTTCGAAGATCGTTCCCGTTTGCGCGTTCATCCACCGGTCAATCTTTTGTCGGGAAGCCGTTTCGGCCGAGTTCCACGCCGTCAAATAACTGGGATCGGCCGGAGCAGATCCGCTAATTTCAAACGCGGTTACTTCGGCCGTAATTTCACGTGTCCTCCCGTGCAACGCATCACGACTGCCTTCCCGAGGTGAAATCATCAGCATTTCGGCCTGACAAGTTTCCAGCCATCCCCGCAGAACTTTGCTGGTAGGCCACACCTCCAAGGCCAACACGAAACGCGGGGTCAAATCCCGGGCCAGACTTTGATTCCGCAAAATCAGATCATACGTCGTCACGATCGTGATGTTCTCATCGGCGTATTGACGAACCGGAGACAATACATCCGCGAGCACCGGCCACCCAGTAGCTCGGGCGATTGAGACCACGTGGGCCGCATACGCAGCGGGGTCTGAAGGTTGCGCCGGCCCGGCGACGATGAGGCCTCGGGTCGTCGTCACGCGCTGTTGCAGTTTGAACCGGGACGATGAACGAACTGGCAAATCGGGCTGGGCGAACCACTCGGCCGAAATTTGTTGAGTGACGGCCGCGGCCTCCCCTCCGTCAGCCAGCGGCGGTAAGGGATCGCGAAAAGGCGCGTTGAGGTGAATCGGTCCCGAGGCGACTCGGTCCCAAGCTTGTCGGGCTGTTTGGCGAAGATACGCCAAACGCTCCAAGGTCGCGTCCGGCACGGCTATTTCGTGATACCACGAGACAAAACGGCCAAAGAGGCGGTGCTGATCGATGGTCTGCCCTGCGGCGCAGTCGCGCATTTCCGGAGGGCGATCCGCCGTGAGGGCGATCAAAGGCACGCCGGATTCATGTGCCTCAATCATCGCGGGGAGGTAGTGCGCCCCCGCGCTCCCGCTGGTGCAAACCAGCAGCACGGGATTTTGGGTGCGACGAGCGTGGCCGAGGGCGAAAAAGGCCGCGGATCGTTCGTCGACTACCGGGATGACCTCAATGTCGGGGTGGGCCACCAGGGCCATCGTCAACGGAGTGGATCGCGACCCCGGAGAAATGACCGCCAACCGCAAACCACAACGTGCCCACGTTTCCGCCAAAACGGAGCACCACAGGCTGTTGGTGTTTCTGCTGTCCAATGGCTTCATCGCTGGGTTTTCAACGCTTCGAGCAGTGCCTCAAACTTCAACTCCGTTTCCGCAAATTCCTTGTCCGGAGTTGATCCCGCGACGATCCCGGCTCCGGCATAAACCCGGGCTTGAGCCCCCGCAATAAGGGCGGAACGGATTCCCACCATGAATTCCCCTCCCCCGCGCGCGTTGAGCCATCCCAAGGCGCCAGCATACAATCCGCGAGGAAAGCCTTCCAAGTGGCGAATGGCCTGGACCGCGGCTTCCCGCGGCGAACCGCCCACCGCCGGGGTGGGATGCAGCACCGCCAGTGCATCCAGCAACTGAATCCCCTGAGGTAGACGGGCTCGGACCGG
>CAXBOL010000643.1:0-3605 GCA_963977295.1 uncultured Opitutaceae bacterium | reverse complement strand
CGAGCCATGAACCGTATCAACAACTTTCTGGAGTCCTTCGGCAGCGGACTGATCATGACTTGGCGGGCACTGGCCTCGCTCCCCTCCGCACCCCGGATTCTCAAACGGACGGCGGAGCAGGGTTACCTCATCGGCTACACCTCGCTCCCGATCGTGACGGTGCTCTGCTTCTTTATCGGCGGCGTGTTGGCCCTGCAGGCTGGCATCAGTTTGCGCGATTTTGGCGCTAAGGAGTTTATCGGGGCATTGGTCGGAGCCTCGATGGCCCGGGAATTGGGTCCCGTGATGGTGGCCATTCTCTTGGCAGGGCGGGTGGGCAGCGCGGTCACCGCCGAATTCGCCTCGATGAAAGTTTACTCCGAAATCGACGCCCTCACGACGATGAATATCCCGCCCGAGCGCCTGCTCGTCTTGCCGCGCATACTGGCTGTATTGATCACCATGCCCGTGCTGACCATCATGGCTAATCTCATCGGGTGGTTTGGCGGTGCGGTGGTCTGCGAATATGTGCATTTCATCGGACTTTCCGGCGAACAGTTTTTCCGCAACCTGCAGACCTTCGTTTCGATCACTGACGTGCTGGATGGTCTCATCAAAGCGGAGATCTTCGGTTTCGTAATCATGATCATCGCCTGCAACACGGGCCTGCGAACCTCGGGAGGCCCCCGTGAAATCGGCTTCGCCGTGACCAAGTCAGTCGTCCTGTCGCTTGTGGCCATTCTGACCCTCGACTATTTCATCACCAAGATTCTCGCCTGATGGCCATGCGCTTCAAAAAAGTATCCTTTCCTCAACGCGACGATCGCGGACCAGTGTCGGTGCAGGTGACCGATATGGCGAAATCCTACGGATCGCAGTCCGTGCTCAAAAACATCTCGTTTGAGGTGAAGCCCGGCGAAATTTTCGTCATCATGGGACCCAGCGGATCCGGTAAGAGTGTGTTGCTCCGCCATATCGCCGGCCTCGAATCCCCCTCCTCGGGAACCATTTCGATCAACGGCGAAAACCCCATGCTGCCCGAGACGCGTAACCGCTTTGCCCTCGCTCTCGTGTTTCAATCCGGTGCCCTGTTTAACTCCTTGTCGGTCTTCGACAACTTGGCCCTCTATCCCCTCGAACATCGCTTGGGTTCGAAACAGGAAATCCGCGAACGCGTGATGCGAGCCCTTCGCATCCTATCGATCGAAAACGCCGCCCAAAAACTCCCGGCCGATCTCTCCGGCGGCATGAAAAAACGGGTGGCCATCGCCCGGGCACTCGTGATGGAGCCCCAGCTCCTGCTGTATGATGAACCCACCAGCGAACTCGATCCCATCATGGCCGCGACGATCGCCGAGATCATTGCCACTCTCAAGGAGGAATACGCCGTGACCAGTGTAGTGGTCTCTCACGACCGTGATCTATCGCTCACCATCGCCGATCGCGTGGCGCTCATCAATCATGGGGAAATCGTCACCATCGCCCCGCCCGCGGAGCTCAAGGCATCCACCAACCCCATCATCACCGAATTTCTCGATCCTCGAATCGATGTCAAAAATCCCCGTTTTAAATCTTTGGAGGCTAAATCATGAACAATACTCAAATGTCGGCCCGCGTGGGCCTATTTTTTCTGTTGGGTGTCGCCCTGATCTGGGTGACCTTCGAATCCCTCAGCGGCAACTCGTTGGACGATAAAAGTTCCTACGAACTCACGGCTCGATTTGCGACGCTCAAAGAACTCAAATCAGGCGACGAGGTGCGCATGGCAGGGGTATCAATCGGCCAAGTCGCCGAGACTCGCCTGAACGGCCGCCAAGCCGAAGCCCTGCTTTTGATCCGCAACGACGTCGAAGTCGCCGCCGACGCCACCGCCACAATCTCGATGTCCGGCTTGCTGGGTAGCAACTACGTGTCTCTCACTCTGGGCACCCCCGACTCTCCTGCGCTTGCGCCCAACAGCATTGTCCGCTCCATCGACACCCCCGACCTCAACACCGTCCTTTCCCAAGTCGGTGAGGTCGGGCGCAAGGTCGAACAGGCTCTCAGTCAATTCACCAGCGGACTCGGCGATGGCACGGACGGCGGAAGTCTCATGGGTAAAATCAATGCGCTCGTAGACGAGAACCGCACCCGAATCGGCACCATCACCGAGAATCTCGAAGTGGTGAGCTCCCGCCTCCGCAATGGCGAAGGCACCTTGGGTAAACTCCTTTCCGACGACGCCGGCTACAACGAGCTGGTGAGCGCGATCGAAGAAATCCGCGGGGCCGCCGAAAACGCCAAAACGTTTGTCGCCAACGCGCAGAGCTTGGTCGACCAAGTCAAAACCGGCCAAGGAACCCTCGGCGCGCTCATTTACGACGACTCCATTAGCAACGACATCAAAGCGTCCGTGGCCAATCTTCGTGAACTTTCGGTTAAGCTCAACAGCGGCGAAGGCACCCTTGGACGCTTGATCAACGACGACAGCCTCTACCTCGAGGCCCAGAATGCGGTGCAAAAAGTGAATCGGGCCGTCGACGGCTTGGCCGATCAAGGTCCGATCACCGCAGTTGGCGTAGCGGCAAATTCGCTGTTCTGATCAGCGTTTCGTCGCCGTAAAATCCCACGAGGTCTTTCGACTCCCGGTGGTCTTCCCAATACCTGACCAGACCACCTTCCCATCCTCTTTAATCACGCCCTGATACTCGACCCGTTCTTCCTTTTCATCCACCCAACGGTAAGTCGTGATCCAAACGCGGCCGGTGGAGAGGCTGTAATACCCCCGATCCGGTCGAGGGGAACGTGGCCATTTCAAAAAGAAAGTGCCGTCGGCCCATTGCGACTTTCCTGGCAATGCCCGGATAATCTTAAAGGTCTGCTCGTTCGATGGGTGCATCAGGGCCGGAGATTCATCGACGATTACCCAATCTCCCGCCAGCGATCCGGGCACTTCCGCGTGCACCACGGCAGATCCGCCGATCAAAAGGACTATCCACAAAATCCAAGCGCGGCGAAGAACGGGGATACGGGTCGCATTCATTCCCGCAGAATGACGAACGGGGATCGACTTGTCGCGTGTGAAATTCTCGCGCAGCGAGGAAGATTACTTACTCAGCCTTAGGTTTGGGGCGGTAGCGGCCATCAAACGCCAAGGACCATGTCGCCCCTCCATCTTCGCTCGACTCCCAACGTTGCTGCACGGTTCCGTCCCCGTTGTTTCGCCACGTAATCCGATCCGTCACCATCTTGCCCTCGGCATCCAACCGATCGCCTTGCAGCACCATCTCCCCGGCTGCGTTGAGTCCCCCGGTGAGGTGGAGCGCCAGTCCCGTGTTATCCACCCAATACTGCTCCCAACGCTTCGCCGGAGCGTTGTAGATGTTGAAACTATGCCCGCGATAGTGGCCGGGCGTCTGGTAACTTTCCTTGATGGCCCGACCATCCAGAATCGACTCGATCACACTATGGCCAGCCACCTTGCCATTCGACTGAGTCACTTCCCATTCACCCAGCCAGAAATCAAAATCATGCGTTTCCGACGGCGCCGGCGGCACCTGCGCCCCCAGTCCAAGACCAAGGCTCATGACCAGTAGAAGGGATAGATTTCGCATCCCTGCAGGTTGGTCGACCAGTCCGTTCTCGAC
>CAXBOL010000642.1:0-3616 GCA_963977295.1 uncultured Opitutaceae bacterium | reverse complement strand
CACGAAGCCGGACTCGCACGAGGCATCGTCCTGCCGGGACTGCAGCAGCCGCATCGCGCGACATATCAGTCGGGGGGGTTCACGGAGGGAAGAGGACGAGCGAGAAGATGGGGGTTTCATAAGAAGGATTCCTTTCCGGCCAGCAGTCGTTGCCGCGCCCGATAAATTAATGTTTTGATACTCGTGATGGTTCGTCCCGCTGCCTCGGCCGCTTCCTCCGTGGAAAGATCTTCCCCGAAGCGCAACCACAGGGCTTCAAACTCCGGAGCGCTCAACACGCGGCGGGCTTTGGCCCATAGTCCGTCGCCCCGCTCCTGCCGCTCAACTTCCTGCCGCGGGCCCGGCCCCTCGCTGGCCGACTCCGGCGGGAGTTCGACCCACTGTTTCTTGGCGCGGAAATGATTCAACGCCGTGCGTCGAGCGATGGTGAACAACCAATTGATCAGCGGTCGTGAGGTATCGACTTTGTCGAGTGACCGGAAGGCCTTAACGAATGTCTCCTGCGTAATGTCCTCGGCATCCTGCGCCTGGCCCGTCATGCGGCTCACGAAACGGAAGATCGGGCGATGAAACAACCGCACCAATTCTCGCGCCGCTTGCGCATCCCCCGCCACGGCCGCACGCACCAGCTCCGCCTCCGCCGAGCGAGTTGCCTCCAACTCCTCGGCCGTCATCGCTGCACGGGACATGGACACCGCCTCCATCGTTACTCGGCGCGGGTGCCTGGTTGTTCCACACTCACCTTGAAGTGAGCCTGGCCGTCGTTTTCATCCACAAACCGCACCGCCATGCGATACTCGCCGGCTGCCCCGTAAAATTGCATCTTAGCTCGGCCGATACCGTGATTTCCATCGCGGGCGACCACCAATTCGCCGCCTGACGCGTGCTCGGACTTCTCGATCCGATAATTGTCCAGCCGCATGAACTCGATCTCGTGTCGCTGCACCATCGCCGAGGTCGCAATGGGCGTCAGTTCCAAGTAATCGACTCGCGCCCCTTCGTTGCCGTTGATCCGACTGCCGACGGTAATGATCGAGCCCGGCTGGAGGGTAACCACCCCGGCATCGTGCGTCACAAAATTAGTCGCCGTGGATTGAGGACCGTCGAGATCCTGATCCGCCGTCCACTCTGCGACCACTCGGTCGGGCATGGAAAACACGGCATCGTGCGCCGCTTCTTGTTTCTGCTCCTGACGCTCCTCCCGCTGCATGTTGGCTTTAGCCAACTCAATGAGTTGCACCGTGGGATAGGCCATCTGTAGCGAAACCGCGCGATCTTCCTGCACCACCTTCACCGATTCCACGAAAGCGACTAGATCCGCCTCTGAACTCTGAGCGAGAGAGAGCAACGCCGCCAAGCCGTTGACGATCTTGGCCAGCCGACTCGCGGTTTCCTGACTCTCAGCGATCAGCTTGACGTTGGCCACGGCGTTTTCGCCGGTTTCGCCAATCCTCACCGAAGCCGCTTGGGTCATTTTCAAGATCCGAGCCTGCGGCGTGTTGCCATTCTCCATTTCTGGAGAAGGCACCACTGAAGCGCCAAACAAATAGTAGGCATCGCCCGGGGGCAGCATCGGCGAGAGCGCGCCCGATTTGGCTTTGAGGGACGCCCGCTTGCCTCGAAACACCTCCAATGACTCGACCATCCTCTCCGGCGATCGGCTCACAATCACAATCGACTCCTGCGGCAGGCCCACGACGACTTCCCCGTGGATGCGATAGGCCTCAAAGGGCAACGCCTTGAGTTCCTCAATCGAGTCCGGCTCCGACAGCAACATGTGGGCGATCAAGCCATCTGCGATCTTCCTTAACTTGTCCGTGCCCTCGATGATCATGGCCCCGTCCATCTCCTGTGGGTTGTCGGTAATATCGTCGCCGAAGGCCGTCACCCGTCCGATTGTCATCAAAATCGCGGCCACGTCAGGTTTCACCGTTTCGCCTTCGCCGAAGACATTCTTTTCTTCCATGCCCGCCAACAGCTCCTTGCCCAGCGCCGAATCGCGCATCTTGGCAAAGTCCGCGTAAACCACCCATTTGGAGTCCACCGGCACAATCCCGGGATCCACCGCCGCGTGGCTGGAGACGATGGGTAACGCCAAACCGAAGCCGGCGATCAGAAGGGGGAGTTTGAATTTCATAATAGTAAAATCAGTTAATTGGTTTGTATCCCGCTATTCACGGTGCGGCGCGTGAAGGTTGCAGAATTTTAAGATTCTCCGCCTTTTTCTCCGATAAACTCCTTGGTCGAGAACAACGCCGCTGCCCCCGCCACCAGCACCATCGCGATGAGCGCCAGCCATCCCGCACTCACCCCAAGCGACGTTTCGCCCAGGCCCCAAATCACTTCGCGCAGATGCCGCAGAATCGACAACTTATTGATCTGGATCGGGATATTCCCCACCGCCCCCTCAATCAGCCCCGCGTAAAGCAATCCGAGGATCAAATACCGTGAGGTCACCGCGCCCATCAGAAATCCCAACGCCATGAAGGCCGATACGCCCCCCACCAAACCGACCAGCCATGATCCCACCCCGCTCACTTCCGCACCCACCCCTTGAGCCACGCCGATCATCACCCCCAAGGTCAGCAGGGTGTGGATCAACGTGATCGACCATTGGGCCACGTATTTAAAAACAACATACGCCCACCGCGGCACCGGTCGCGTGATCAAATAATCCACCGCACCCGGCTTTAAATCTTCTCGCACCGCTTTCGCCCCGGCTTCAAAGGCCAGGATCGGCACGATTGTCATGAGGATCACCTGTTCGATCCAGTTGATGATTCCACGATCCTTGGTGAGGAATCCCATCAGTCCCACCACGCCAATCATCAGCGCAACCGACACCATCGACCGCGTCGTGAATTGTTGTGCCCAAGCCAACCTGACCACGCCCTGAAACGCCGCACTCAGTCGCGGCGCCACTCGCGGCAAGGAAACCGTTGAAGATGATTCGGATGCATTCATGGCAAAGGCGGAGGTTCGATCGCCGACTCCAGATGTGAGCCCGGCGCATTGACTTCATAAATCGCAATCCCGCTTTCCAGCAGGTGCTGCTGGAACCGACCGTAAAATGCCGCCGGATCTCGCCACCGGGCCATCAAGGTCACGCCATCCGCATCGATGTCGCACCCGGCCAGCAACTCACGTCCCATCAAAAATCCGGCCAACCGGTTGGGTGACTCGCACCGAATCTTCGTCTCTTTGGGCCAGCGCACCGCCATCGTCATCGCGGCCGCACCATCCGTCGCCCCCACGGCCAGCGTGCCTTTGGTCGCATTGGCCGCCATGTTGCCGGCCTTCGGCATGCGCCCCCAACGCAATAAAATAAACTCCCGGCACAGCGCCTCCAGATCCTGCAAAATGTGACTCGAAATCAGCACACTGGCACCGTCGGCGGCGAGATCACGCAGCACCGCGCTAAACTCCGCCCGGCCCATCGGGTCGAGCCCGTTCATCGGCTCGTCGAGGATGATCAACCGCGGATCATGCATGAGACATTGGGCCAATTTTACCCGCTGCTTCATGCCTTTCGACAAGGCCGTCACGGGCTTGCGCCAATGCACCGCCGGCAGGTTCACCCGCTCGAGAGACTGACCTGCTTTGGCTTTCGCCTCGC
>CAXBOL010000641.1:0-3620 GCA_963977295.1 uncultured Opitutaceae bacterium | reverse complement strand
AACGAGTCGAACTCCGCCTCCGGGAGTCGTTCCGCAAGGCCGGAGTGGTAAAGCTCAAAGCATTTGAACTGACGGTTGATTTTATCTCCGGTGGCGCTGATACGCATCCAGCGAGAATGACCTATTTGGAGGCGAGTGCCGTGGCCTCGGTGCTCTTCGTCCCGGTGGGTGGTTCCGCCCAAGTTAAGTTTGAGGGGCATCGCTGGGTGAAACCCTACGACGATCGTTTCGAGGTGCAGATGGGCGAAGCCACTGCTATCGGATTTTAGGGCTTAATTGCGGAAATCACTCCGCCGAACTACCGCTTGTTCCTGCTATCAAGCACTAGTTCCAGCCCGACCCCGGATTAATCTAATTCCCGTAGTTGAGGTGGGTCACTGAGGTCAGGAAGAATGACACGGAGTTCACCAAGCGATGTTTTCGAGATAAGTCGTTGGGTGAGCAATTTCCCCTTTTGGGGTGAAGATACATTCTGCCTAGTTTCTTCTATTAACCTCGGTTCAACTCTGTGCCCTCTTTGACGAACTGCGGCTAGTAGAATTGAACCGCTCGGGTGGCGGCAGGACCCCACTTTTGCTTCTCGATGCCGATGAAGGGTTATAGGAGTCTCCTCCACATGATCCAGCTGCCAGATGTTCGAATACTCGCACTTTCTCTCCTCATGGGCCTTGGCGCGACGGGGACAGAAGTGCCGATCGCGGATAAAGGCACCTATCTTTCGGACCTGGGACAGTTGATGCAGGCGGAGTGGCCCCAGAACCGCACGATTAATATCGTCTGTCACGGTCACAGCGTGCCGGCCGGATATTTCAAAACTCCCGTGGTCGATACCTTCAACGCCTACCCTCACCTGCTCCATCAGGCCCTGAAAGCCCGATTTCCCCACGCGGTCATCAATGTGATTGTGACCAGCATTGGCGGCGAAAACTCTGAGCGTGGTGCCCAGCGTTTCAAAACGGATGTGCTACCGCACCGTCCGGATGTTATCACCATTGACTACGCACTGAACGATCGACGCATCGGGCTCGAACGTTCGCGGGCCTCATGGGAAGCCATGATCGCGGCGGCTCAGGAACGGGACATCAAAGTCATCTTGTTGACTCCGACCGGGGACCTCAGTTCCAACTTGGACGATCCGCTCGACCCCTTGAACCAGCATGCCCAGCAGATTCGGACGCTGGCCAAAACGCACGGTGTGGGACTCGTCGATAGCCTGGCCGCGTTCAAGGATTACATCAGGAACGGAGGCAAGATGAACGATCTCATGTCACAACGAAATCACCCCAATCGAAAAGGGCACGATTTGGTGGTCGAACAGCTTTTGGCGTGGTTCCCCACGGAGACAGAGGCAGCTCCCGTGATACTCGAGAGGTAGCGGGCAACCCCGCTCAACTGCCGATCCCCGTCGCCATAAAGTGCCAGATACGTTCGCGGGTGCTTTCAATGTTGTAGTCCACGTTATGTCCGGTGCCGGGCACCACCACGAGTTGATGGTTGATCCCGAGGCGGTTCAATTCGATGCACCATTGCAGGTTGCCGGGGTAGTTTTCGTCTTCATCCCCCACTACGATCATGAGGTTCACGGCGGGAACCGCGTCGCCTCGCGCGGTGTAAGCCCGGGCATTGTCGAAGACATTGTTCGATCCATCGGGAATCACGACGCCGTTGAGTTCTGATCCGTTGTTTTCGGAAATGATCAATTCCCGTTGGTGGCCACCACAGATCGAAACTCCGGTGGCAAACAGGTCGGCGTAGCGAAACAAATACCGCCCCACGCCGCGCCCGCCTTGGGACGTGCCGATCAAAACGCGTCCCTGGCGATCGGCGACGGTGCGATAGGTTTGATCCACGTGCTGCACCAATTCCAAAAAGGCCTTCACACCATACACTCCGTCGTAATCATAGTGGCTCAGCTTACCGCCGTTGACCGTCACGAAAATGTGAGGCGGCATCGCCTCGCCCGCACGGGTGGCGTTAAAATTGGCATATCCGTTAAGTCCCTTGGCTTCAGAGCCCGGACGCCCGCCATGTAAGAAATAGATCACCGGATAGGTTTTATTTCGGTTGGCCGTCTCGGTGTAACCTTCGGGCAGAGCGATATAATATCCCACCTCGGCGTGATTGGCGACACTGGCGAAGGTCTCATGCTTGATCCCGGGAGACTCCCGCGCCACGTCCCGATTAATCCATTGAAATGATTTGAGCATTTCCAAGGGATCCTTGGATTGCGCATTGAGTGCGCCCAATCCGGCTACGAAACACAACGTGGCTATCAGCGGGGTAATTCGAGAAACCATTCATTTACCAAGACCGCGCCGCGTCGCCGTGGCAACGGCACGATTAAATTTCCGTTCGTTACTCCATGACCCCTGGACGGGCCCCAAACGAAATGAAGGCTGACGGTCCTAAGAAAGTCTCCTTTCGCAACGGACCCTGCATGCGATCCTTTCAGGGCCAGCACCCCTTCAATTCCCTGCAGTCGCCTCCTACTCCCATCATGACTCGATCACGCTCCCGTCCCGTTCTGCTATTTCTAGTCACGTGTTATCTATGTCCAGTCCCTTTCCTGGGGGCGGCGAAGACCCCGGTTTGGTCACCGGTCATGGCGCCTCTCATGACGCTTTGGGCGGCAGAGGTGGATCCGGAGAAGGTGCTTCCCGAATACCCTCGGCCTACGCTGGTCCGTGAGCGCTGGCTCAATCTAAACGGACTGTGGGAATTTGCTCCGGTGAGGGCCACAGATCCAATCCCGCACCAGACCACGCTCACCGAAAAAATCCTCGTGCCCTTCGCCTGGGAATCAGCGCTCTCGGGCATCCGTCGGCAAATGCCGGAGCATCGCGCGGTCTACCGCCGGACGTTTGTGGTTCCTCAAGCTTGGCGAGGCGAACGCGTGATGCTCAATTTTGGCGCCGTGGATTGGGAGGCCACGGTCCACATCAATGGTCGATTTGCCGGTCAACACCGCGGTGGTTTCGATGCGTTCGGTTTTGACATCACGCCGCTTCTCCTCCCGAGCGGAAGCCAAGAGATCATCGTGCAAGTGTTCGACCCCACCAACGATGCCGCTATCGCCGTGGGTAAACAGAACCTGAGCAAATTCTCCGACCCGGGCCGCTACGCTTACTCACCGGTCTCAGGCATCTGGCAAACGGTCTGGTTGGAGCCGGTGCCCGACCGCCACATTGCCTCGATCCACACCGATCCCGACATTGATCGTTCGGTGCTCGAATTGACCGTCAGTCCCGACGAACTCGACGAAACTTTAAGTGTTAAGGCCACGGCGCGAATAGGCGCAGACGTCATTAGTTCGGTCACCGGCGCGATCAATACCCGACTGGCCCTCCCCGTTCCCGCCGCCCGACTGTGGTGGCCCGACGATCCTTTTCTCTACGACCTCGAAGTGCAACTGCTCCGCGGTGATGTGGTCGTGGATACGATCCAAAGTTATTTTGGCATGCGAAAAATCAGCCTTTTGCCTGTCATCGAAAATGGCCGTGGACCGGTGCAAAAACTCGCCCTCAATCACACCCTTATCTTCCAAATGGGGCCGCTGGATCAGGGCTATTGGCCTGACGGGCTTTACACGGCCCCCACCGACGAGGCGCTCAGGTGGGAGG
>CAXBOL010000640.1:0-3624 GCA_963977295.1 uncultured Opitutaceae bacterium | reverse complement strand
GGCGAGGAACTGCGGCCAAGGGGAATCAAGGTGCTGACCGTGTGTCCGGGCTCGACTCGCACGGCCTTCCATCGCACTGCCGGTATGCAAGTGAGTGGCCCTGCATCCAAATTTGAACAAACGAGTGATGATGTCGTAGCCGAAGCACTTCATGCGCTGCGACGGGGAAAACGACATGTGGTCACGGGGTGGAGCAATCGGGTGATGACAAGCCTCTCGCGACATCTGCCGTTGGGTTGGGCGGCTCGGTTGAGCGGTCGGGTGTTGGCGCATTTGCGTCGGCCCGAAACGGATCTCTCGTGAGCGAGCATTATCGAGTCAAACGTCCCCCGGCTGAAATCGAGCGCTACGGTCCGTGGCCGCCACCGCCGTTCCGAGAGGACCGGGTGAAATTAACGAGTCCGTGGATAATCCACGAGGATGATGAGCTGTTGGTTGTCAATAAATCGGGCGAAGTCGTCTGCCATCCTTCCAAATTTGGTCCCACCTCCAGTTTGGTGGGGGCGGCCCGGGAATACACCGGCTTGGCCACGATGCATCTGATTTTCCGGTTGGACCGGGAAACCAGTGGAGTCGTCGTGATGGCTAAAAACCCCTCGATGGCCAGCTTGCTGCAAACAGCGATGCAGAAACGCAAAGTCGCGAAATCCTACACTGCCTTTTTAAAAGGTCACTTGACTGAAACCATTACGGTAGACCAGCCCTTGGGGCCCGACGAAGAGAGTCCGGTCTGGGTGAAAGACCGCGTGCGATCCGATGGGAAAACGGCGATTTCTCATTTTTCGCCCATGGCGGGTAACACGGATTTCACGGTCGCCCGCGTCACGATTGAAACCGGTGGTTGGGTCACCATGTGCTGGGGGATAAAATTTATGGACCGGATGAAAGAAATTATCTGGAGTTTATCGAAACGGGGTGGTCTCCCGCGTTGGCTGCACGCTTGGTGCTGCGTCGACAAGCGTTACATTGCACGGAGATTGATCTCCGTCCGGCCGGGCTTTCATGGGTGTTCCGAGCCACCTTGCCGTCAGATTTGACCGACTTCGCGCGGGAAAAATTGTCAGACCCGAGTTGGGATCTCTCGCGATTACTGGACGTTTCTTAGAAGTTCTTGGGCTCGGGCTTGCGTCTGTTGTCGGTCCTAAATCCTTTAATCCAATGCTGGTTGACGTATTTTCCTCTCTTGGTCGCGCCTCGCGAACGACCATCCTAGGTCTTTTGCCTGTGTTCACCCTTTGCTCCGTCTCCGGGGAAACCACCGACGTGGAGCTTATGCGCAGCGCGCTCATTCCCAAGCAGGAAGTGGGCGCCGATGTATTTTTGGCCGAGAATCCGACCTTCGATGGCCGCGGCGTCGTGATGGCAGTTTTCGACACGGGGGTGGACCCCGCAGCGGCGGGCCTCGGTGTGACGACCACGGGCGCACGGAAAGTTTTGGATATTCTGGATGCGTCGGGTAGCGGAGATGTCGATACCACGACGGAAGTGAGCGTGGATGAATCGGGCGCGCTGAAGGGGCTTAGCGGGCTGACGTTAACTCTACCTTCAGCCATCTCGAATCCGTCCGGTTCATTTCGTCTCGGGTTGAAATCCGCGAGTGATTTGTTTCCCAAATCAACGTTCGCGCGACTGATCAAACAGGTTTCCGCCACGCGGCGGGCTGAGGTCAACCAAGCACGAGCCGAACGAGCCAGAGGTGATCGGAAGCTGATCGAAGCTGCACGCAAGAAAGCGCCCACCGACCGCACACGTGTCGAACGTGACCTCATAGCTCGGGACGATCTGCTCGCACACTTGGAGGATGAATTCATCGGTGGAGGCTCCGAACTCAGTTTTGACTGCGTGGTTTGGCACGATGGAACGACATGGCGCGTCATCGTTGACACCGATCGTGACGGGGATTTGGCGGAGGAAAAACAACTCCGGCCGTTCGGTATCGCGGGCGAGTTTGGCACGTTTGACTCCTACACCAACGCCTCATTTGGAGTGCAGGTTTACGAAGACGGAGACCTGCTTTCCATTGTGACGGTAAGCGGCACCCATGGTTCGCATGTCGCTTCAATTGCGGCCGCTCATTTTCCCGAAGAACCTGAACGCAATGGCATCGCTCCTGGGGCACAGGTTTTATCCATCAAGATTGGCGACGTCCGAACCGGAGGGTCTTCTTACGGAATCAGCGAGCGAAGGGCGTTGGCCCTGGCCGCCACCTATGGCGTCGATCTCATCAACGCGAGTTGGGGAGGGGGGAGCGTTTTCCAAGATGGGGCTGATTCAAATGCCAAAATTTATCAAACCCTCGTGGATCGCTACGATATCCTGGCCGTGCTTTCGGCGGGCAATGAAGGTCCGGCGTTAAGCACCAACGGCAGTGCGGGCGGTGAGACCAGTCGGTTGTTAGGGGTTGGCGCTTACAGCTCCGCTACGATGGCCAGGGCCCTCTATAATGCCGTCAAGGAGAGCCCGAATGCAGCCCTGCAGTTTTCGAGTCGCGGTCCCACGAAAGACGGAGACATCGGGGTGGATGTAATGGCTCCCGGGGCGGCGTGGGCTTCGTATTCAGCCGATTCGCTGACCGGCGCCGAAATGATCAACGGGACGTCGATGGCCGCGCCATCGGCGGCGGGAGTTGCGGCGTTGGTGCTGAGTGCGGCGAAACAGAACGGGTTGAATCACGAACCAGCACGGTTGAGAAATGCGCTCATCCTGGGGGCGCAACCCATCGCCGAAGAAGAGGTTTTTACCACCGGTCGAGGGTTGATCAACGCGGGCGGAGCATGGGGGAAGTTGCAAGCGTTGCAATCGGCCCCGGAGTTTCAGGCTTTTTACGATCTCAAGGTAACGGGGGGCACCTATGTTGAAGCAGGCCGCGGGCTCTATTTGCGAGAAGCGCTCGATTCTCTTCGACATCGCTTCACCGCGACGGTGACGCCGGTTTGGCCTGAGTCGGTCAGCGCGGATACGCGGTTCAAATTCGAAACCGATCTGGAATTCGTCTCGGCGGATGACTGGATCGCAGTGCCCGCTTATACTCATCTCGCCAACGGGGATCAGCGGGTGACTTTGGTGTTGGATATACCCGCAATGTCATCCTCTGGTCGTGAAAATGGCGACGTGATCACGAGTCGCGTGGATGCGTTTGTAGCCGGGAAGCGGAGTTTGGGACCGTTGTTTACGATTCCGGTCACCATCGTTCGACCAGCGGACGAAGCACTTTTCGTTGATCAAAAACGGCGAACAGAAATCCAGCTGACCCCAGCTGAAACCAAGCGATTGTTTCTCGAAGTGCCGGAGCGGGCCGAGCGTTTGCAACTCTCAATCAAGCATAAGGCAGAAGATCCGGTGGCGCGCCGCTTTTTTATTCAGGCACTCACTCCGGCGGCGCATTCCGGGCAGGGGCGTTTCAAGATCGAGTCGGTTCCTTGGTTGGAAGAAGGCGAAGAGACCAGGATGAATATTCCGGTCAAAGGAGGCGGGGTGACGGAGATCGCGTTTAACCAATATTTTTACTCGTTTGGAGATTCCACATTGGAAATCGACATGGAGTGGATCGGAGTCGGGCTGCCGGGAAGTTCATTAGCGATGGAGCCGAATCAAGGCTGGTTGCCTCTCCAACTCGATCCGCTC
>CAXBOL010000639.1:0-3633 GCA_963977295.1 uncultured Opitutaceae bacterium | reverse complement strand
ATAGCGGGTGGGGCGAACTCGGTTGTCTTGGTGGGTCCAATGCGTGTCGGAAAATCTAATCAGTTGGTCGGGCTACTCGCGGCTTTGCTCGCAGGGCAGACTTCCTTGTGGGGGCAGTTTAATTGGCGCTTTGTGCATCCATCGCCGGCGTCCGAAGCGATCTACGGGCTAACTGCGACCGACGCGGGATTTACGCTCAGTGGGGACAGCGGCTTGATCATGACCTCGCCGGATGGGCTTGATTGGACGCGGCGGGCGTCGGGCACTCGCGAACGCTTTGAGCGGCTCGAATTTTTCAACGGTCGCACGTTTGCCACCGGCAGCAGTGGAGCTATTTTCATTTCGGATGATGGTCGGACCTGGAGTCAGCAAACCAACGGAGGCGGGGCGGGGACGTTGGTGTATGGCAATGGGAAATACGTCGCGATCACGGCGTCGCGAGAAGGAACCCTTCGCCAATCCTTCGACGGTGCGAACTGGACCGAGGTGACGATTCCGGATTGGAGGTATCAGGAGTTAATGACCGCGCTGGTTTTTCAAGGGGGTCGATTTTGGCTGATGGGCAATCGAGGGAGTCTGCGCTCCAGTCCTGACGGCACAACCTGGACGGCGGTGACGACCAAACCTGTTGATCTCCCAGCGACCGCGTTCTCGGTCGGTTTTGTGGCGACGCCGGACCGACTCATCATTCTGCGCCGGTATCTGAGCAACCTTTATGCGTATACGCTTGGTCCCGATGATGCGTGGATGCGTCTCGCGGGCTTGGATGCGATCAACGATCTGACCTACCTGAACGGTCGCTATTTGGTGCGAGCGGGAACCGAAGTCCGATCGTCGACGGATGGCGTGGCTTGGACGGCGTTGCCGAACTTTCCACCCGACCTCAATCTTGAGAGTATCCGCCAACAGGCTGGCGTGTGGGTGGGGCTGGATCGTGATCGTCGCGTGCAGCGTTCGATCGATGGGGCAAACTGGACCGAAGTCGGCAGCCATCGCACGTTGCCCAACAGCGGGATCGTGTTCGTGAATGACCACTTTTTGATGGGGAACGGTCTGCGCTCGGCCGACGGGGTGACGTGGACCGAAGATGGGTTTGATCCCCTCGCGGCGGACTCGACGGGCATGTTACGCGGATTGAGTCTCAACGCAGTCAACGGGCGGATGATCGCGACGCAATTTCGGCGGATCAACAACGTCGACCATGGGGAGCTGTGGCTTTCCGAAGACGGCTTGACCGGACGACGCGTCGCTCAAATCGAAAAAGTCACGTGGTTCGGTCCCATTCTCTACGCCAACGGGCGTTACCTTGCCGAAATGATTCAAAACGGAATGAGAAAATCCATCACTTCGACGGATGGCGCGTCGTGGTCGGAACTTACGCCCAGTTTTCAACCCGAAGCGATTACGAGCCTGATTGGAGCCGACGGAACCCTGTTTTACGGCGCTACGAATGCCAGCGATATATACCGCTCCAGCGACGGATTGACGTGGGAGTTGGAATTTGCCGCGGAAGGCCGACCCATGCCGCGGCAACTCGTGGCGGCCGCCCCAGGCGATTTGTGGGTCCGGGCCGATCAGGGACACTACCGACGCACTCCCAGTGATGGATGGCGGTTCGTAGCGGACCAGACGCTGCTGGCGCCGCATTTCAGCGGCACGCATTGGTGCGCAGTCGCCAATCTTTGGGGACCCGACTACCTCGATTACCCGCTGTTGACGACATTCGCCGCCGACGGCACAGGGAGTGGCACACCGTTCACCGCGACGCAATGGAGCTGGGTTAACACGGTGGGATTTGCGTCGGGCAATGGTCGCACCGTATTCGTCGCCGAAGACCTTATCGCGGTGGCGGACACCAGCGGCGACCTCGTGTTGCATCGCGGCCTACCCCTGCAGGTTGATGGGGTAGTGGGCACGCCCCTGACGCTCTCGGTTGACGTCGGATCGCAGACGGGATCCCTCCTGCAGTATCAGTGGACGGCGGGCGGCGTCGATATTGCCGGAGCCACGGGGGCCTCAATGGTGGTGAAGTTCGATGATCAAGCGGTAGTCCCGCCGCGTTTCGGGGTTCGCGTCACCGACGGAGTTAACACGCTCAATTGCGAAACCCGTTACGCCCTGTATGCGGAACCCCGTCCCGTTTTTGTTTACGACATCGGAGATCAACAAGGCATGTCGATCCGCTACACGCGGCTGGCGGCGGATCGCTATCAAGTGAGTTTGTGGGCCCCCACCCGCGGTCCGGGCAAGACCTCCTATGAGTGGCGCCGCGACGGTGAGGTGATCGCCGAAGCGACCACGGATCGGCTCGAGGTTGAGGTCACGCCGTTCGACCAAAATCATACTTACACCGTCTTGGCCCAAAACGACTGGGGATATTCCGCCACCCTGAGTCGGACGATTGCGGGTCCCACGCCCATTGCGCAGCTCGATTGGTATTGGTTTAATTATTACAAACCGAGCGGTCGCATCGCCGTAAATTTGGAAATCTCCGCGAAGTATCAGGAGACCGTGCAATGGCGGCGCAACGGCGTGAGCATTCCTGGGACGATCGGATTGCGATACGCGGCCGATCCCCTGCAACCCTCCCAATCGGGTTTCTACGTCGCGGTGGTGAGCAATCCATTCGGGTCGTTCACGACTCCCGCCGTGTTTGTGCCCGGGAGTGGCAGTTATTTGTCCAATCTCTCCGTCCGGGCGTGGAGTGGCCATGGTGAAAAAGCCGTCGTGCCCGGCGTGGTGGTCGCGCAGCGCAATAGTTACTTTCCGATGTTTGTGCGGGCCATTGGCCCCGGGTTGGCTGATTTTGGAGTGACGGGGACGGTGAGTGATCCGGCGATCACGCTCATGGACCGGAATGGACAGATTTTGGCGAGCAACGATCAGTGGTGGCAAAACGAGGTGAACTTGGGACCGGGGATGGCGCAAGTCGGGGCGTTTCCGCTCGGTTTCGATTCGTTGGACGCGGTTGGGTGGACGCAAGGCGTGGCTCCGGTGAACAACGCCTCGATCCTTACTGCCCCCGTGTCGTCTGCGGCCGATGACGAAGGTCAAATTCTGGTCGAGGTCTACCGCGTCACGGCGAGCCTGACGGAACGTCTGGTGAATCTTTCCTGTCGCGCCGAAGTGGCGACTGACAAACCGCTCATTGCTGGGTTTGTGGTTGAAGGCACCGGGCCGATTAAGCTGATGATCCGCGCGGTGGGTCCTGCGCTACGCGACTACGGGGTGCAGGATGTGTTGCCCAATCCGCGGCTCGTGTTGCGCGATGGGGCCGGCCGGGAAATCGGCAACAATGATTCGTGGTGGCAGGCCGCGAATCTCGCGGACATTGAGGCGAGTCGGGCGCTGGTGGGTGGATTTGAGCTGACGCCACAAGGCAACGACGCGGCAATGTATGTCACGTTGGAGCCTGGCCTCTACACGGCCGAAGTCGAAACCGTGGGCGGCGACGCCGGTGTGGCCCTGATCGAAATCTACGAAGTGCCGTGAGGGTGTGAACGGGCTCGGAGTTGACGTAGCCCAACGTTGTCCAAACCGAGCTGACCGCGAAACACACGAAACACACGAAATCAGCCGGGTAATCGATAGACCACAATGCCGATATAGCCACCGGTTGGTGGAGTCCCCGCC
>CAXBOL010000638.1:0-3638 GCA_963977295.1 uncultured Opitutaceae bacterium | reverse complement strand
CGCCGTGTCCGACGAAGCCTTGGCGAAGTCGGGCGACCCCGGCTACAACCATAAAGTCCGATGCCCCGAAGCTAGATCGCTTCTTTCCGGTTCTAGAACGGCCGCGCCCGCTGACAAAGCTGGACGGCCACACCCCAAGGATCGCGCATCATGGTTAAGCGCGATCCATCTCCCAACACTTGCGCTTCCACCAAAGTGGCACCGGCGGTTTCGAGGCGCTTTTGATCCGCGTTGGCATTGGCAGAGACCAATGCAAAGTGAAACTCGAGCGGACCCAGTTGGCCAAAATCCAAACACCGCGCCGCCGGATTAGTGTAAAGCTCCACCACGACTTGCCCGGAATCATCGGCCAGAAAACGCGTGAAGGGTGCCGTGTCCATGCTACGCACGAGGCTAAAACCGAGGTGTTCCACCAGCCACTCGCCGTGGGCGCGAGCATCGGGGACATTGAGCGCAAAATGTTCGAAACGCATGAGTTGAAATCCTGTTTAGGCTAATAATTTGATTCGGTCTTCAGGCGATGCCACAAGCTCGTCGCGCTCGATCCATGACCGCATGGGCCACCTGCCGGGCTCGCGTGGCGCCGTCGGCCAACACCGCGTGCACGTGGTCGAGATTCGCCGCCAACTCCGCCCGCCGCACGCGCGCTTCCCGGAAATACTCCCAATAGTGCTCGAACAGCGCCTTCTTGAGATCGCCATAGCCGTAACCGCCGGCTTTCAACTGGCCCAAAATATCCGCGTAGGCATCCGGAGGGGCAAAGAACTTCAGCAACTGCACCGCGGGGAGTTGCTCCGCGTCCGGCTTCGGCTCTTCCCGCGTTCGGCTGTCCATCACAATCGACATCACCTTTTTGCGCAGAATTTTTTCTTCGCCGAAAATTTCCAAAATATTGCCGTAGCTCTTGCTCATTTTCTGACCGTCCAATCCCGGGATGACTGCCACCTCTTCCGAGATCGACGGCTCCGGCACGACAAACGTTTCGCCGTAGGCCTGATTGAATTTGACCGCGATATCCCGCGTCATTTCGAGGTGTTGTTTCTGATCCTTCCCCACCGGCACCACCGTGGTATCGTAGAGCAGGATGTCGGCCGCCATGAGCACCGGATAGGCAAACAAGCCGAAGTTCGGGGCAATGCCCTTGGCCGTCTTGTCTTTGAAACTGTGCGCCCGCTCCAACAGCCCCATCGGCGTCAGCGTGCCCAGCAACCACGTCAATTCGCACACTTCCGGCACATCGCTCTGTCGCCAAAATACGCTCTTGGCCGGATCCAACCCGCAGGCCAACCAGTCCAAGGCGATACCCAACGAATTTTGCCGGCGCACCTCTGGATCGAAAACCGAGGTGAGCGAATGGTAATCCGCGATGAAATAATAACACTCTCCATGCTCCTGAGCCGCGATGGCTGGACGCATTGCGCCAAAGAAATTGCCCACATGTAAAGTGCCGGAGGGAGTGATGCCTGTCAGAGTTCGAGTCGCCATAATTCGATTGGGAAACCGCCATAGAGCACCACCTCTTCGCCAAGAACCAGCCCGTTTTTCATCCGGGCCGCGCAGTTGGCTCTTTTGGCCGTCACCTGTGATCGCGCCACGATCCATTTCTGCACGGTAGACAAATCTGGACTAAGCGAGACCGCTCATAACTATCGCGTGATGCGACTCCGTCGAATCGGTCTTCCCCTCATCGTCAGTATGCTCGTCGGTTGGTCCGCGACTGCCGCGACCATTCCGCCTTATCTGGGTCGGGACGACACCCCGCTCTACACCGACTTTCGACAACTCGATTTTCCGTTTGCCGAAACGACCCTCGATGCTCGCCAAATCGCCCCGCTCGGCAACACGACCAACCTCACGCCCCGGGCAATCATTCTGAATCTGGGCGACAATGTTTACGCCGGATTCGACACCGAACTCCTTCGTGTCGCCGCCATTTGGGAAGGCGATTTTCTTACTCCGGACGGCATGGCGATGCTCTCCTACGCGGTGCCCTTGCGCAAGTTGCCGGGCGGTCAATCTCAGTTACCTCACCCCCAGGGACGCATTTTCGCCGCGACCGGGCTTTATCCGGGTTGGCAGTCCGCTGCCTCCCTCGACTTCCACGACCCGCGCCCCCAGCTGCCTGATCCCGCAGAGCTGGGACGCGGCCCCCTTCCGACCGAAACCGGACGGTGGCAGGCGATCGATGATGAAGGGGCGGTGGCGGCCATGCACTACACCGTCGGAAATGCTCAAGTGACCGAGCGCATGGCCCTGCAAACCCACCTCGGGCAGAAAATAATCAACCGGCATCTGGAAATCTCCCCCCTCGACGAGCCCGTCGTCTGCATCGTGGCCGAACTCGATCACACTGCCGAAAAAGTTCCCGCCGTCTTCACCGCGACCGGCGCCATGCTTTCAATGCGAGTCGGCCGTCGCATCGTCGCGACGATTCCCGCCTCCACCAGTCCTCAGACCATCACCCTCAGTTACGCGATGGATGGGAAACTCATCCCCACCAATTTTTATCCGAACCGCCCTGCCGCCGACATCTCAATCAATCGCGCTGTCCCGGTCGCCCACACCCGCATGATCAGCGGCGTGCCCCAGGGTGCTTACGCAGTCGATGAACTCTCCATCCCCCTGCCCAACCCCTGGCAACGACGTATCCGCCCAATGGATATTGCTTTTTATCCCGATGGCGATGCCGTCATGGCCACCTTCGATGGAGACATCTACCACCTGACCGGACTCGACTCGCAGGATCAGGATAAGGCTAAGGCTAAGGTGACGATGCGTCGGATCGCGACCGGGCTCAACGAACCCCAATCCATCGCGCTACGAGGCGAAGAAATCTTCGTTTTCACCCGACTGGGACTGATCAAACTGGTGGACCTCGATGGCGACGGCGACACCGACCGCTATCAAATGTGGTCCAACGACTTTTTGCAAAGCGCCGAAACCCGCGCCTTCCCGCTGAGCTTGGTCGTGCTGTCCGATGGGAGCTTCCTGATCTCTATTGGTGGACAACAAGAGGCCCACCCTTCGCCTCATGCCGGACGCGTCCTGCACCTTTCCCCCGAGGGTAAACTAATGGGCATTTTCGCCGAAGGGTTACGCAATGGTTATCTGGCCAAAATCGGATCAACCGACCGCATCATCGCCACCGACCAACAGGGTAATTGGGTGCCCTCGACTCCCATGCATTCGATTAAGCAGGGCGGATTCTACGGCTTCGTGCCGGGCACCGATCAGGATCGTGCCCCCGCGAACGTGCCCCTGTGGGTCCCCCACCGTTGGGCGCAAAGCGGCATTGATTTAGTCACCGTCGAGGACTCTCGACTCGGCGGTCTCTCCCCCAGCATCCTGATGGTCGATTTCTACCAACCACGCCTGCTCAAAATCCTCGGAGGGTTCGCCACTCCCCTCGTGCAGGCCGCCGCACTCCCGCTGCCGATCACGTTTGAGGTCCCTTTGCTCAAAGGCGAAATCAACCCTAGGGACGGCCAAGCCTACTTCACCGGCATGCAAATTTGGAGCGCCATCGCGCCGCGCCTCGAGGGCCTTTCCCGACTCCGGGCACTCACGCCCACCGACAACATGCTCACCGAGGCCACCGCCTATCGCGAGGGCGTCTTGCTTCAATTCAGTCAGCCCCT
>CAXBOL010000637.1:0-3638 GCA_963977295.1 uncultured Opitutaceae bacterium | reverse complement strand
TGAGAGTCTCGGGAGGACTCCCCCAATATTCCTGGACGCGTCGCGGCAAACGAAGTCGGCACCCGGTTGAGCAGGAATTCACTGAACAGCGTATTCGCATTTATCGGACGATTGGACCGGATGTCCTCGGTCAACGCCGCCGACTTTTCCGCCAACTGCCCGACCCCTTCGGCCAATTGCACGGTGGTTTCCTGCACCTTCATCCGTTCGACCCGCTCCGTTTCGGCTTGAGCCCGATAGGTTTCCGCCGTCTCCCGTAACAGCACCTTCTCCTGTTCGGCCACTTTGACCGCGACATTCAGATTCTGAATACGTTCTTGGGCGACTGCTTGAGCTTCCGCCAGTTTGGCTAACTCATGCTCGCGGCGCGCCGCCTCTTTCTCCCGCTGCTCCAGATCACGTTGTAATTGCTCCAGCCGCGCCCGCGACGCTTCAGCTTCCCCTTTGATCGACGCCACTTGGTTGCGGAGTTCCGTCGCATTTTGGGCCGCCGTGACCACGGTGGACGACAACGTGGCCGAGAGTTGGGCCTTTTCCTGCGCCAACCGTTCGCGTTCCGATTCCAACTCACTCAGCGTGCTTTCCCGTTGCGCGAGATTCTGAGCCGTCGCCGAGAGCTCCGCCGTGAGCTGAGCTTGTTTAGCTTGCTCGTCCTCGAATGACAGTTTCATGAGCTCGACAATGTCGCTGGCCGGAGTCGCACCGCCTTCCCCATCCACCGCGACGGTGGTCACCTGCTCCGGCCGCTCGGGCTCCGCCGTTTCCCACTTCGTGAGGGCCAGCAAAGTCAGCAACAGAAAGTCGCAGAGAATCAGTAGTAACGTTCGGTTCATCCGGAGAAACCTTAGCTCGAACCGGGTTGTAATCGCGTCAGCGCATCCTGGCTTTCGAGAATCAATTTACACTTATAGGGACGCACATGCCGGATCTTCACCAGGGCCACACACACGATGCCAAACAAATTCGACGAATAAGCCGCCAACAGGTTGGGATCGATCAATCCCAACACCTGAAAAACCAAGGCGGTCGCCGTCCCGCCGATCCCGACATACAGACCGCCGTCGAAGAGATTTTCTTCATTCTCCATCAGTTTCAGTTTCACCAATGGGGGCACGTCACGGCGATTGACTTCGCCAATTTTGAGCAGGCAAATCAGATACATCGCGACTTGGAGCGAAGCAAAGAGACCGATCGTGAGGAGAGTTGAAGTGTCCATATCTGAGGTAGGTTTGGTAAGCTGAATCGAATCTGGGTCCGCGATGTCGGCCAACACCGGGATGGCCATGGAAAATCTAAAATCCGAAGGTGGCGCAGCTTTCAGCAGAAACGGTTCGGTCGCAGCGACGACCAACGCTGCACTCAAAATCGCCAGCACACCACTGGATAGGTGCGGCAGCGCGCCCTCTGAGGTTCGAGCCACGAACACGCCGTCCACTCCTCGAAAAAACAAAAAGGCTCCCATCAACAGTCCCAAGTATTTTGCCCCCAAGAGGAGATGCGGATGCAGGAGTCCGAACGCCGCCAAGGCCCCCAAAGTCGGCCCGGTATCTTCACTCACCGGCACTTGGCGCAATAACAGTTGGCGCACCGCCCCCTGCCCTTCCGCTAAGGCTAGCTTCAGGTCAGCCAATCCCGGTCGACCATACCGAATCAAATACGCCGCCACCGGATCCGCTTCATCTGCCGCCATCGCCGCACTATAAATGATCGCCAGATCGTCTGCCGCCAACCGACTCAGCAGGGCGAATTCCCGCAGGGTTTGGGCGCTACCCGTAATCCTCGTGAGTTCGGTCAACTGCGTCCAATCCAGCCGCTTCCCCAGGGACAAGAGATCGATGAAAAAGGGTTCCATGGAGGTCAGGTCATCCGCCGCCACCGCACCTTCGGCCAATCCCCTTAACTCTCGCTGCAGTGAGTCCGACCAGTGCTCTCCTTGGTAAAGCAAGGCCGCCAGCAAAATCGTGGCGTCCAGCGCTTGTCCGCCCGGGCGCATCGCTGGCACGAACTGCGAAGTTCGATCAATTTCCCGCAATTGCAATAAGGTCCGCACTCCCGCCGATCGCGTGTTAGTCAAAAATCCATCCAAATCCGAACGCGCCTCCGCCGTGATGAAAAACGCCAATACCGGGGTGGAGTCGGTTCGCCCTCGATTTTCCGAACGCTTGAACAAGGGATCAAGGAACGGATCCCATCCTCCCCAAGGCACGAGTTCCGGCTGAATTTTCTTAGCCGCCTCCGATGCTGCGGCCAATCCGCCCGCGTTGGGCACTTGAACCTGGTTCGCCGCGGCCGACAACAACGCCGCCGGACCCAACTTCTCCCGCGCGAGCAGCTGCTCCCCCAGATCGACGATGGAAAGGGTATGGGCACCCGCCGCTCGCAATAACGCCGGCGGCATGGCCAACAAATTAACCGGCAACATCCAAGCCCCTCCCGCGCACAACACCCCGCTCAGCGCCACGCCGAGCGCCAGCCAAAGCCGGGACCGAGATTTCGAGGAGTTAGGCATGAAAAACTGACTATCGGGTTGCGACGACTTCGACGCAAACTCACCTTTGACCATTACAAAGACCCATGGTTCTCCCAATAGTTCACTACAACGATCCGATCCTTCGCCTCAAAGGGGCGCCGGTTAAATCATTCAACGCCGACTTGGCCCAACTGGCTCAAAATATGGTCGAGACCATGCACGCTGCCGCGGGCATCGGACTGGCCGCTCAACAAATCGGCCTGGCCCAGCAGCTTTGCGTCATCGACCTGTCCAAGGCCCATCGGGACTTCGACTGGGAACTCGATGGCGCCACGCTGCCCATCGAATTGATTATGCCCATGGTATTGGCCAACCCCAAAGTCACCATCCTCGAGGGCGATGATACGATCTACGAGGAAGGCTGTCTTTCGTTTCCTGGCATCAACGGAGACGTAGTCCGGCCAGACGTGATTCGGGTAAATTTCCAAGATGTCCATGGCACGCCCCACGAATTGTTTTGCGATGGTCTTTTTTCCCGCTGCGTCATGCACGAGGTCGACCACCTCAATGGAGTCCTCTTTGTCGATCGCATGACTAAAAAAGTCCGCAAAACCATTGAGGCTGAGGTAAGAGCCCTCGCCCAAAAGACTCGCGACGACGCGTCCGCCGCCGTCCCCACCGATCCTTCCGCATCCGCCTAACCTACTCCGTCCCCCCTTTCGCACCATGAGTTCCTCCGATGGCATGACCTACGCCCCTCAGGGCAAACCCGATCCCGTCGTCGCACCGGGCGAATTTACCTTCGCCACCGTCCACCTCGACCACGGTCATATCTACGGCCAGACCAACGGTCTCCTCGAGGCCGGAGCGACTCTCAAATGGGTTTACGATCCGGATCCGGCCAAAGTTGCAGCCTATCGGGAGAAATACCCGCAAGCCCAGGTCGCCCGCTCCCTCGAAGAGATTCTTGACGATGCCCAAGTCCAACTCGTGGCCGCGGCGGCCATCCCCTCCACCCGAGGAGCTCTGGGGTGCCGCGTTATGGAGGCCGGTAAGGATTATTTCACCGATAAGACCCCGTTCACCGCGTTCGATCAACTCGCGCAGGCTCAACAAGTCGTCGCGGCCACCGGTCGCAAATACGCCGTCTATTTCAGCGAACGCTTGC
>CAXBOL010000636.1:0-3660 GCA_963977295.1 uncultured Opitutaceae bacterium | reverse complement strand
TCCGGTGAGCGCCCCGAATCCTTCGAAGTCGACCGGCGCACCATCGCCCGGATCGAATCCAGCGCCTACACCAACACCGGCTTCGATCGCGGCCACCTTGCGCCCAACTACGCCATTTCCACTCGCTATGGCGAAGCGGCCCAGCGCGAGACGTTCCTCATGAGCAACGTCATGCCGCAAAAACACGGCCTCAACGCCGGTCTTTGGAAACAACTCGAGCTCCGCGCCGCCACGAGTTACCCCGCCCGATTTGGCGAAATTTGGGTGCTCTGTGGACCCGTTTTTGATCAATTCCTGACCCGCCTCCCCGGCACCAACCGCCAAGGTCCCGCCCTTCCTGAAGCGTGCTACATGATTCTTGTCGATGAAAGCGACAACCGCGTGCGCGCCCTCGCGTTCCTGTTTCCGCAAGACCCCGCGCCCAACACCAACCTCGGCGATTACCTTACCACCATCGACGAAATCGAGCGCCGCACCGGACTCGATTTCCTGGCCGGCCTACCCGACGCGACGGAAACCGAACTCGAATCCCGCCCGGCCTCGCGCGTTTGGTAGTGCTCCAGCATTCTCGTCGGAGTGCACTCCCACCCACGATGCTTTCGCCGGCCTTAACTTCGCCAACTAGGTCCGTGACCGAAGTCGCCTACTCCGAGTAAATCAGCGTCCCGTCCTTTCCATTGTTGGCGACTTTAACTCTGCTATTTTTCGCCGCATTTGCCGGTGCCACCCTCCTCCCCTTGTCTTCCGAAGTGGCGTTTGGAGCGACCGTCCTCGCGCACCCTGCAAACGCGATGATCCTCCTCTTGGTCGCGACCGTGGGAAACAGTTTGGGCATTACTTTCAATTTCTTGCTCGGACGCGGGCTATTGAGACTCCGCCTGTTTCAAAAACTCGTCGGCAACCCTAAGCTGAACCACGCCAAAGCCCTTTCCGATAAATTTGGCCCCTACGTCATCTCCCTTTCGTGGCTTCCGATAGTCGGTGATCCCATCACCATGTATCTCGGCGCGACGAAAATGACGTTTCTTCGATTTGCTCTGATTGGCTTCACCCTACGTTTTCTGCGCTACTACCTCATCTACTTTCTGCTCAAACCCTAACGCATTCACCGCCAAGATCGGCGCGTTTCCATGAAGCATGCGGTGCTGCAGGCTTCGCTCGCTCATGCAATTTACAAGTCTTTGCAATTCTGGGGTTTGACTCCTTCTATGCAGCCACTTACGTGAGCCCTGACGTTCCGGTGCCGAACGTTCCAGCTATGGCCAGTTCCAACGACCTTTTCGCTCAAATCGATCCCTCCCGAGCCCTAGATATTCGATCTTCACTCCCGCTGCGACGATGGTCCCCTGGCGAAGCGCTACTCCAACACGGTGCCCCCAACGAACAGATTCACTTGATCGAGTCCGGACAGGTCGAGGTATGGCGCGGCGAGTTTGGCCATCCTGATGCGCTCAAGATCGCCACGCTTCACCCTGGAGATTGCGTCGGTGAGATGTCCGCCTTCGCCAACTACAAAGTAACCGCCACCGTCATCGCCAAGGTCAACGTGACGACTCGCAGCTTTACGCCGACCGATCTCCCTGAGGCGGAAGGCATCCGCACAACATTTCTCACCAATTTAGCGAGCCTATTGGTGGGCCGACTCGTCGACACCAACGATCATCTCGTCGCCAAACACGAAGCCGAGCGCGAAACGCAGCAGCAGTTGCTCGCGTCGCTGATGATGGTCGGACGGATTCTGTTCACCGTCTGCCTCTATGTATTCCTCCTGCCCATTGCCGCTCACCTCAAGGACGTGCTGCCCTCCGATAGCCTCATCTCGTTTGGGTTCATCATTTTTCTCACCAGCTTGACCGTCACTTTCCAACGCAAGTCGACCCTGCCCAACTCGGCCTACGGATTGGACCTGAAAAACTGGCCCCGCCAGATCTGGCGGGGCGTCTATTGGTCAGTCCCCTTACTGCTAGCCGCCGTCCTCCTGAAATGGGGTTGGTTGCAAATGAATCCGGAAGCAGGGCGGCTGTTTGAGCCCGAACGCGCCTTGAGTGCCGGCGGGGACATGCCTTGGGGCCAGTGGAGTCTATTTCTCTGCATCTACGCTACACTGAGTTTCGCCCAGGAATATGTGCGTGCCGTCACCCAAGGCGGATTGGCGTTTTTCTATCGGACCGCCGGCCATCCCGATCGCTGGAAGGCCTTGTTGATCGCCAATATCATTTTCGCCATCCTACACGTGCATCTGAGTCCCATCTTTGCAGTTCTCGCTTTCGGCGGTGGTCTTATCTGGGGGTGGATTTTCCAACGCGAACAATCCTATCTCGCCACCGCGGTCTCCCACCTCCTGATCGGATGTTGGGTCGTATTTGTCCTCGGCATTCCCTACTGACTCACCTCTTCGATCGAATGTTTGGCTAACGGGCAGACCCATTTTCTGCCATGCTTAGGGCCGACAAACAGCCGCTCTGAAATTCGAATTCAGTCCCGTCTGCACCAATCCGCCCCCAGACGGTCCCCACCGAGATCGAGCCGCGCGTCACTGCGCGGTGCCCGCCAGCTTGAACCGCACGGTGAGCTGTGGGTCCACTCGTTCGCCCACTCGAGAGAGTAACGGCAACTCCCATTGGCGGTAGTCGAAATGCACCTCACCAGAAATAGTGTAGTCTCGACCGTGTCGCTCAACCACGACAGGAAATTTGACGGGCTGCTTCACGCCATGAATTTCCAACAATCCCAACGCGTGCTCCGTGCCGTCTGCGGCCGACGTCAGCGATTCCAGGATAAAAGCTCCGGTTGCCTCTACCCCGCCCAACCACGCCATCATGTGCGCATCCCGCACGCCGTTTCCCGAATGCAGATCGGAAAAGCGAAACGTCAGCGCGACATCGGAGATATTGCCGTCCCCTCCTAGCCCCACCGCGGCATTATAACTGGCAAGATGCGACCGAAAGTTCTGCAAAGGCACATGCACTTCGACATTGATGAACGACTGTTCCGAATCGATCTCAACATGGTCCGCTGCTCCCTGCACCTGTGTTACCAGCGCTGCTCCGATTAACCAAGCTAAGCCAAACCAAAGCCCCCCTGACTTTTTCGATAGTTTTACTCTTCGTATCGGCCGCGTTTGCATACCTCGTTCTGCACCTGGATCCCGCGTTGCTCCATCTTCAAATTTCCATCGATTTTGGGCTGCCCATCCGGAACGCCAAAAATCGCCACATTCGCTCCGCAATCCACCAATTCAAGGGGATGATAACTCGGGTGGACGCGGTGAAGCGATCACCCCATTCACATCCACTACTCGAGAGGACGAAACTCGCCGTCGCTTTGAGTTGCGCGACTAACTAATACGATCGCGAGCCAGGCAAAGATGAAGCCTGGAATGATTTCGTAAATGCCAGGGCCACCAAGGAATGCAGCGTTCCAGTCCAGGGAAATCCAGCCGATTACCGTTACCGCCCCGACCAGCATACCCGCCACCGCACCTGCCCCCGACATCTTATCCCAAGTCAGCGACAAGATGATCAATGGCCCGAAAGCCGCGCCGAAACCGGCCCATGCATTGGATACCAGACCCAGCACCTTGGCATTGGGGTCGCCGGCCATAAACGCCGCAACAATCCCCACCGCGAGCACACTCACCCGTCCAACGGTGACGAGCTG
>CAXBOL010000635.1:0-3662 GCA_963977295.1 uncultured Opitutaceae bacterium | reverse complement strand
CCCGCCATGGCGATGAGGGCTTGGTTGAACTGATTGCCGAGGGTTTGGATCGGGGCGAAGAAGACGTTGGCGAGGAAAAAGAAACTGATGAGGTCGGACATGGCCATGGCCCCTTCGAACGTGCGCCACCCGCCGAGCATGAGCAGGATAGCGATGAAGAACTGACTATTGAGTTCGAGGATGGGCAACAGGATCGCGGAGGTGCGGGCCAGCGCGACGTTGTGGCGGGCGTGATCGTTGATGAGTTCTCGGAAAAGTCCGGATTCGGCGAGATTGGCGGTGACCCGACTGAAACTCTCCTGGGTGGCACGCGACTGACGACTCAGGCGGCCGCGGAAATGGCGATTGAGGCCCCATAAAATCGGCGCGAGCCCGGCTACGACGAGGAACATCACGAAATCGGTCCACATCATGAGCCCGGCGGCGCAAATCATTTGGCCCACCTGCACGATGCTGACGAAAAACACGTCCTGGATGCCTACGCGCAACGTCTGCACATCGGAGGTCATGCGACCGATGATCGAGCCGAGTTTGACGCGATGGAAAAAGGCCATCGGCTGGCGATGCACCGAGGCGAAGATGTCGCGGCGCAGCAATTTGACTACATGTTCGCCGAGTTCTTGGGCGAAGCGTTGGCGGAAGTGGAATAGGAAGTCGGTGCTGAAGGCCAAGGCGAAGTAACCGGCGACGGCCCAGAACAACGGTTCGACCGCATGTAGTGAGATGGGGCCGGCAATAATACTGCCCACCATCCACGCGAGGGCCGGCAACTGGGCGGCGCGGATAATGGTGGGCCCGATCAGAGCGTTGCGCTTCCGTGCGATGGACTGGGTGTAACCAAAGAGCCGCCGAATCAGGGCCCAATCGAGCGGACGAAATTGGGCTTCGACCTCATCGGGTTGGGCCTGAATGACGAGGCCCGGACGCAATCGCGACGGCTCCGGAGCTTGGGGGGAACGCCAGGGATTCATGCGGTCCCTCCGGTTTCGTCGTCGGGCAGATCGTCTTCGAGTCCGGCGGCATCGACCAATTGCAGGCGGGCGACGCGACGGTAGGCCCCGGGCGTGCGCAGCAGCTCCGCGTGGGTGCCGCGTTGCACGATGCGGCCGGCTTCCATGACGATGATTTGGTTGGCCCGGCGCAACGTGCTGAGGCGATGCGCGACGAGGAAGGTGGTGCGTCCCGCCATGGCGCGATCCAGGGCGGCGAAGATTTCGTGTTCGGTTTCGCTGTCGATGGCGGCGGTGGGATCGTCGAGCAGCAGGATGGGCGGCTCGAGCAGGACCGCGCGCGCGATGGCTAGGCGTTGGCGTTGGCCGCCGGAGAGCGTGTTACCGCTTTCGCCGAGGACGGTGTCGTAGCCTTGAGGTAGCGCAGAGATGAAGTCGTGGGCGGCGGCGATGCGGGCGGCGTGTTCGACCTGCGCGCGAGTCGCCTCTGGGTGACCGAAGGAGATGTTGGCGGCGACGGTGTTGGAGAAGAGAAAACTCTCTTGGAAGACGATGCCGATGTTGCGACGCACGTCCTCGAGATGCAGGTTACGCAGGTCGGTGCCGTCGATGAGAATGCGGCCACTGGTGGGATCGAAAAATCGGGGTATCAAACTCATCAATACGCTCTTGCCGGCACCGGTGCTGCCGAGGATGGCGACGCAACTGCCGGCGGGCACGTCGAGATCGATGTCGCGCAGGACGGGATCGATACCGTCGTAGGCAAACCCCATGTTTTCGAATTGCACGCGCCCCGTAAACCGGGGGCGACGAGGGGCGGAGGCGGACGAGGTGACTTCAATCGGGGCATCGAGAATTTCGAAGACGCGGCGCGCGCCGATGAGGGATTGCTGAGCGCTGTTGACGATGTTGGCGACCTGATTGATCTGGCCGGAAAACTGTTCGAGCAGACCGGCGAAAACGACGAGTCCAGTGCCGAGGGGAAGCTGGCCTTGGGCGACCAACCAACCGCCGTAGCCGAGCAAGATCATAATGTTGACGCGGGTCAGGAACCCGATGGTGGGAGAGAAGAGACTCACCCGCCAGAAGATGCCTCGTTGTTGATCGTAGACACGTTGGTTTTTCGCTTCGAACGCGGCACGGTCGTGCGCTTCGCGACCGAAGGCTTTGATGACCTGCATGCCCTGAATGCTTTCGGCAAAATGCTGGATAAGTTTGTCGATGAGGAGGCGACTTTCGGCGTAGCGTGGTTGGATGTGACGCGAAAAGACGGTGGAGAGAATCCAGATGATCGGCGTGGTGGCGAGACAGGCGAGCGTGAGGGCAGGGCTCAGGCTCAACATGTAGGCGATGTAAATCGTGAGCGACACGCCCATGATGATGATCTGGATCAAGACCTGATCGACAAACATCCGCACGGACTGCACGTCGCCGGTGACGCGGGTGATGATGGAGCCGGTGGTGTTGGCGTCGAAGAACCGGAAGCTGAGGCGCTGGAGTTTTTCGTAAATTTCGCCGCGCAGATCGACCACGAGTTTCTGCTGCACGAGGCGATTGACCGCGATGGTGTAGGTAAAGTTGAGAAAAGCTCGGAGCAGGGCGAAGCCAAGGATGCCGCCGGCGAGCAGAAGCACCACGTGCATGGCGGACCAGTCGGTGGGCAGGCCGACGCCAAACGACGTGTGCGGGGGCGGCACGGTCTCGGCGAGTTGGCCGCGAGAGGCTAGGGTGTAGCGGATGTAGTCGATGCCCAGGCCCGTGAGGCTGAGTCCGCTCAACCCGAGGGTGAGGAGGAGGAGTTGCAGGCCGAGGACTTTGAGCGAATCCGCCCGGTAGCGCCACGCGAGTCGCAGCAGCCGGCTGATCAAACGCAGGTTCGAAACCGCCGGGGCGGCGGCGAGCGAAGGATCAGAGGGAGCGGACGCAGTGGACAAGGGCGTTCATGATTGGTCGCAAGGGAGGAATGTCCAATACGGAGTGGAGGGAGCCGTCAGCCTGTGGTGTTTTTAACCACGAAACACACGAAAGACACGAAAGGGTTCCGGCAATCTAGGAGCCGTGCTTGCACGCGATGAACGCGGTGGAGAGGAGCCCGTCAGCCTGTAGTTTTTTTAACCACAGATGGACACAGATGGCTTCACTACCGTTACGCGATGGAACCCGTCAGCCTGTTGTTTTATTTCAATGAACTCGCTGGAGTTCGGATTGAATCTGTGTGGATCTGTGTCCATCCATGGTTAGACTGTCTTGATTTGGGTGCAGGAAGGGGCAGTTTTCGAGAAAGAGAACGATTGGTGGGGGCTATTTCTTTTTTGTGGTGCTCGGGTGGCGGGGGCCGTTGCCGAGGTATTTGGGGGCATCGAAATTGAAGGGGTGGGTAGCGTCTTCGCGGGGGTCTTGGGTGGCGATGAGGTCGGCGGTGAGTTTCGCGGAGAGCTCGGCCAAGGGTTTCGCGTAGGTCGGGTCAGAGGCGACGTTGACGAGTTGATCGGGATCGTTGCGCAGATCGTAGAGTTCTTCGGCTGGGCGTTTGGCGAAGCTCAATTCGTAAGCGCGGCGGTGGGCCTCGTCGTCGTTTTGGTGGTCGATGAGGTAGGTCTTGGACGGGCCGTTGTCGGTGTCGCCATACCAGACTCCGGGAATGGTGGCTTTCTCGAAATTCGGGGTGCCGTTGGGCCACCGTTTGGGCGTATAGTTCCGGATGTAGAGGAA
>CAXBOL010000634.1:0-3662 GCA_963977295.1 uncultured Opitutaceae bacterium | reverse complement strand
CCAGTCCATGCCGGAATAGAGCCGTCGGCATTGCCCGCTTTTTCGGCCCCGAGGGGAGTAAGGTCACCGCCGAGTCGATTGAGATCGGCATTACTGATGGCGGCAGACAGGACGGTGGCGGAGATTAAGCCGCCGGTAATTTGAAGCAAAGTTTTCATCATGCAGGGAGTTGAGGGCCTCAGAAGGAGTATTTGAGCGTGGTAGCGAAGTAGTCGCGGTCGCCGAGGAGGTTTTGGACGCCGCCGCCGAAGTAGTTGACGTAGCGGATATCCATCGACCACGCATTTTGCCAGACCAGCTCAGCGGAAAGGCTCAGTGATTTCCGTCCCTCCAAATAGTTGGAGAGCGGGGCAGGGCTGTTCCCGGATACGTCGTGGGAATAAGCGACGGTTGGGAGAATGTTAATACCGCCAAAGACATTGTTGTATTCGAGGCGAGCGAGGAGTTGGTAACCCCAGGCGAAGTCGTCGGCGAAAAAGCTTTCGGGAGTGCTGGGCAAGGCGCTTCCGGTGCCGAGCATCGCGGAGAGGTCGCCGGACGTGTAGGTGCCGGCCACTTCGTAACGAAGCACGGAGGGAGGCGGGATGTCAGCCCAGAGTCCACCCATCTCACCGAGGAGGGTGAAGGAACTGGCGCCGAGGGTGGGGCCAAAGACCTTGGTGAGAGTGGTTTGGGCCGTCCACACATCATGCCGACGCCAGCCGCGGATGATTTTCCCGTATTGTCCGAGATAGCTGCCGATCTGGTTGTTGGCGCCGAAGACGGGAGACAAGGTGGATAGGGTGGCGAAGAGCACTTCGACGTCGTCGATTTGCAGAGGAACATCGGCCTTGTAGGAGACTTCGCCCTGCCAGGCGACGCCTAGGCTGGCGATATCGGCATTGAAACTGCCGCCGATCATCTTGATGTCTTCGGGATACTCGAGGAAGTAACGTCCCGTCGCGGCGGCATTGAGTAAACCGACCTGGCGAGCGCCGGCGGCAATGCTTTGAGCCGAAGGATAAAAGGGGGCGAACGGCGCCAAAGTCGGTATGCCGGGAATCGCCGATGCGGGAACACCGGTGAGCGCCGCGCCAAGCAGTGAGGGCAACACGGAAGGAATGGCGGCAGCGGGCACGCCATTGGCCAACATGGCGGGCACGAGCTGCGCGTTGGCGATGGCGGTGGCAGTGCCTTGCACCTCGGCGGCGCTGACTGCGCGGGTGGGGGTAATCGCATCGATCAGAGGCAGGCGACTGTGGAAATTGGCGAAATACAGACCAAACTCGGTGTCATTGAGTCCGGGAGCCAAGTGGCGCAGCGCCACGCCCCACTGGGTGTAGTTGTTGGCCTCGTCGTCGACCGCGCGAGGAATGGCGCCCAGCGGTCCGGTGTCGGCAAGGGCCCCAAACCCGAGCATCACGTGATCTCCGCCTCGGGAGGCAAAGTCATTGGTGGAGAAATATGTGCCAGCGGGTTCGATTTCGGTGTGTCGAAACTCGAGTAACCAGAACGCCTCGATTGAGGTGTTTTCGGTGAGTTCAGTTGAAACCTTCAGCATATTCACCGGGAGGAAGGCCTCGCGCAGTTCGGCCCCTGGCACTCGCAGGTTGGAGACATCGACCGGATTGATGATGTTGTTTCCGTTCGGAATGAAGGTGCTTTCGCCGAGACTCAGGACTTGGCGGCCGAAGCGGAAGTCGACCGGGGTCTCCCCGAGATCAAAGCGCACAACGCCGTAAAGGTCGAAGTAGTCGAGCCGATTGCCCGCCCGGTCGAGGGCTTCATCGGACAGGGCCAGATGGGGGCGAGTGCCTTTCTCCAGTTCCTCATCGTAAAGGTAGGAGAGCCGCGTGAACATGCCGAGGTGTTCGCCGTAGGTGATTTCCAGATCGGAGGTGACCTTGAAGGCCTTGGAGACCCAGCCCTTCTCGAAATTGAGGTTACCGTCGTCGGAGTTGACCGAGTTGGCATTGCCGCCGTTGGAGGTGCCGTAGAGATCCGCATCGGGATCATTGAGGCGATAGATTCCGCCGACGGAGACCGTCGTGTCGAAACTACCTCCTAATTCGCCGGTCGAGAAGGTGATCGCACACAAACTGGACGCCGTGGCGAGCAGGCCGATCAGATGAAGGCTGCGGGAGTTTTTTAGCACATGCATGGGGAGGTGATGAAGGTTGGTGAAATCAAAGGGTTAGTTGATTTCAGAGAAGAATAAGTCGCCTCCGTTCCGGAGACCGGGGGCGACTTGATTAGGCTTCGGGAACGCTAAGAGATCTTAACCCTGAGACAAGTGGTAAAAATACCTGAATTTTAGGAAGTTGGGCAAAGGGGGGATTCGAATCGACGCTTGCGGCGACGGACAATTAAGCAACGTTTCGAGCACATCTGATGCTGGCAGAAACGCACATTCACGTTAAGGGGGCGAGGGAGCATAACCTGCAAAATCTGGAGGTGAGGCTGCCGCGCGGGAAGCTGATCGTGATCACCGGTCCATCCGGGTCGGGTAAGTCGTCGCTGGCTTTCGATACGATATATGCGGAGGGCTACCGGAAATACATGGAGTCGCTCTCGACGTCAGCCCGCCAGCTCTTGGCGCAGTTACCACGACCAGAAGTGGATTACGTGCATGGCTTGTCACCGGTATTGGCGATCGAGCAACGGGTCGCAGGAGAGTCGCCCCGCAGCACGATCGCGACCGTGACCGAGGTTGCCGATTACGCGCGTTTGCTCTGGGCGTTGCATGGCGAGGCCCATTGCCCCAAGGACGGAGGACGGGTGTTGCGACGGTCGTTGGATGACAATATCGAGCGGATTCTGGCCGAAGCGGCCGGGCAGCGGATCATGGTCATGGCGCCAGCGATTCGAGCTAAACCGAGCGTGTTGCGGGAGGAATTACCGAGGCTGCGCCAACGGGGTTTTCAGCGGGTGCGAATTGCCGGAGAGGTGAAGGAACTGGATGATCCGAAACTGGTGCCGACGGGCATGGGCACCACCGAACTGGCGGTCGATTTGGTGGTGGATCGATTGGTCGCAAAAGTGGACCAGCGGAGTCGTTTGGCTGATTCGTTGGAACTCGCCTTTCGCGAAGGGGCGGATCGAGCCATTGTGCTGGCCCAAGCCAGTCGGGATGCCGAGTGGCGCGAGATCAATCTCAGCCAGTCCTTGGCTTGTGAAGTCTGTGGGGACGTTTTTGAAAAACTCACCCCCAAGCACTTCTCTTTTAACCATAATCAAGGGGCTTGCACCACTTGCGGGGGCTTGGGTCGAAAGTTGCGTTTCGTGCCCGAATTGGTGGTGCCCGACCCAACGAAGACGGTTCGTGGGGGCGCGATCAAACCGTGGCGTCTGGGGGGGAAGAATCTAATCATTCGGCACAACGCCCTCCTGAAACAGCTGGCGGAACAACTGCCGTTCGACGCCAACGTGCCGTGGGCGGAATTGACTGACGAGGTAAAGCAAGTGCTGCTGCATGGGGCCGGAGACCGGCTCTTTGCCTTTAAGCTGAAGCGGGTCCGCGAGCCTAAACTGCTCCCGTGGAACGGAGTGATGGCGGCTTTGGATGAGACCTGGCGCGCGACCCCAAGTGAAGGATTTCGCGCTCGCCTCACGACGTTTATGGTCAGTGGAGCCTGCCCGGAGTGTCGGGGCTCAAGGCTCAACGCCCGCAGTGGGGCGGTGGT
>CAXBOL010000633.1:0-3669 GCA_963977295.1 uncultured Opitutaceae bacterium | reverse complement strand
ACCGCATCATGGTGAAATCCTCCGGGGAGATTTTCTTTCTCAAACCGAGTGAGATCGACTGGATCGAGGCCGAGGGCGACTACATGAAGTTTCATGTGGGGGGGAAGTCGCACCTCATGCGGGAAACCATGGCAAAACTGGAGGCTCGATTGGATCCCAAGCGTTTCGTGCGCATCCACCGGTCGACGATCGTGAACTTGGATTCGGTGCGAAAGTTAAGCCCGTCATTCGTGGGTGAATACGCAGTGGTTTTAGCCGATGGCACCAAGTTGAAATTGAGCCGCGGCTATCAGGATCGCCTGCAGACGCACCTGAAGGGCTTGTTGTAGGGTTCCGGGTCCCATTGTTGGGACCGATGACTACGGCAGCGGGACAGGGAGGGAGCGGTGCGTTGAACGGGTTGAAAGCTGGCATGGAATTCACCGGATAATCCGACCCGTTCGTCGCAGAGTTCGGTCGGTTCGTCGCAACGCTGCGACTTTGGAACCGGCCCTGCGTTGTAGTGGGCATGACCCCACGAATTTTTTGGTTAATCTGCCTCTCCCTCCTCTTCGCTTCGGCTGCACAGGCTGGGTCCAGATCTGATCTTCGCGACGGTGTAGCCGTGTTTCAGGCGCAGCGCTTGCTGGACGAGTCGACCTGGTCGCAGGTCATCCAAATCCGGAACAAGCGACCCAACTCGACCTTCAAATCCAAAGTGTGGGCCCTCGCGTTTGAGTTCGGTGATCGAGTTTGGATCTACATGCCACAAGTGGGCACCCAAAGCCCCGCGGTGAAAGTGGGACAACTGGAGTCAGACAAGGCAGATCTCAGCGAAGTCTTAAGTAAAATTAACGCAGGATTCAGTTCGTATGGTGTCGCGGTGCCGACGGCGGAAATGATTGCCGAACTCGCTCAGGGGCGGGACGTGCCCAATGCTTGTCTGATGGAGAGCTTGGCTACGCTGCGGAAGATGGTTCGCTCCGGGGTGGAGGTTAATCAAGCCGATCTGTTGATGTATTATGCGAGTGTGGGGTCCAATCTCGTCGGACATACGGTGTTGTTGTTTGAGACCGACAACGGTCGCTTTGTCTGGGATCCGGAAAGACCCGAAACCACGTTCACGATCGAGAAAGGCTACAAGTCCAACGCCCTCGCCATCGCGCGAGTCGTGGCGGAGGCGGGAGTGAGAGCCAAAGTGGCCAAGGCTCACCTGCTCGGTATCGCGGAAACCGAACTGGGCGGATCGCAGGTCGCGGGTCTGAATTCTCGCAACTTCGCCACTTCGCTCAACTGAGTCCCTGCGTGGAGCAGGGCACCAAAAACGTTTGGTCGAAGAATCAGGGGAGTTGATCGGACGTATCCGGTTGGTGGTCGCAGCAATGCCGCAACTATCCCATTTTCGGAAATTATTTCGGCGCAGAAAACGCGTCATTCAACCCGTCGCGACGCGGATTGATCGCATTCCCATTGAGAAAGAAACGCCCCGTGTGAGCGTCGCCACAAAGCAAATACTAGGCGGTGGTATGGCCACCGTCGTTGCTTGAACTAAGCAAATAACTCACACACATGAATATGAACCTATCTGCTCGCGCGGCGATGTCGCGCCGGAGCAAATTGGGGCACGCCGTAGCGTATGCCCTCATGGCGACCTCGGTTGCCTTCGCCCAAAATTCGGGCTCGAACCAAGAGGACACGGTGCAACTCAACGCGTTTGTGGTCACCGGCTCGCACATTCCCACCACCGAAACCGCGTTCGATGCGCGCACGATTCCCGTGGACATTATGGATCGGGGCCAGATCGAACAATCGGGCTATACCACGGCCAGTGAACTCTTGCAGCGCATGACCGCATCAAATGCGGGCTCGGTGCCGATCGCGAACAATGCCACCGGATTCACCCCGGCAGCGTCGTCGACCTCGCTGCGGGGCTTGGGTCCGGACGCTACGCTCGTTCTCATCAACGGATCGCGGGTTTCACCTTATCCGATCGGCACCGGTGGCACGACCGCGTTTGTCGATCTCAATTCCATTCCCATCTCAGCGATCGAGCGGGTTGAGGTCTTGAAAGACGGTGCGTCCGCCACCTACGGGGCCGACGCGGTTGCGGGGGTGGTCAACATCATCCTGCGCCGCGATTTTGAGGGCACGGAAGTCTCGCTCAATTATGGGAACACTTCGAACAAAGACGCCTCGGAAACGATTGTCAGCGTGATGACGGGTGTATCGGGCGAGAAGGGCTGGCTCACCGCGGGCTTCAACTTCTACAATCGCGAGGCCATCTTTGCCGCCGACCGCGAGTATTCTGCCGTGCCTCCGTTCTTAAGCAGCAATTCCAGTCCGGTGAATTTGCAGGTCACTCGCGCTGCGGTGAATGAAGCCCTCGGGCAACCTGCCGGAGCTTCGATTTCGGGTGTGCCTGATTCCAGCGACCTCTTTTTCACCAGCACCTACGCAAACCGGGCGAACAACAACGGCAATCTGCCTCCGTCCGATTACACGTATTCCTCCGGCCGTTCTTCGACCTACAATTTCAACGAGTCTGCCGGGGCCTATCCCAACTACGAGCGGGCCGGTGCGTTCGTTTCGTTCGAAACCGAGGCGTTTGGATCCGATTCGTTGAAGGCTTACGGTGATTTCATCTACCAGAACACCAAGGCGGTGAACGAGCTCGCGCCGTCCGCCACGGGTAATTTTGCCAATCCGGGCGGTATTTCCATCGTAATACCGGGCCGCACCGCGAACCCCATTCTCACCCCCGGTGAGATCGCGGCCGGCGGGCGTTCGGCTGCGATTGGCGCCTACAACCCCTTCAATCCGTTCAATCAGGATTTGTCAGGCGCCTCGCGCGCCCGTCTCGCCGAATTTGGCAATCGGATCTACCGTGAAGATACGGATTCCATGCTGCTGACCCTGGGATTAAAAACCGATTCGTTCATCAATGATTGGTCCCTCGACATGGGGCTGCGTTACAGCCGCATCGATACCGCTTCGAACGACACGCTCGTTTCCATCTCCCGGCTCAACCGATTGATGGACGCCAATGATTCGATCTTTGATCCGTCCGCCAGTGACTATATCGGCACCACCACGCCGTATAACCCTTTCGGATACTATAAGAACCCGATCCCCAATAATGAGCTTGTGGTGCCGTTTGCGCAGGTGAACTTGCACAACCTCAATGAGTCAGACATGGGTCTGGGGTATGTTCGTTTAGGCAATCCCAGTCTCTTCGAAATGCCGGCGGGTGATGTTGGTTTTGCGACCGGCGTGGAATACCGCATTGAGTCTCTCTCGCAGTCCCCGGATGCCCTCGGCGTTTCGGGCGACGTGATTGGGAGTTCGACTGCCAACATTACGGATGCCGATCGCAGCATCGGGGCCGTCTATGCCGAGGCGGAGCTGCCCCTGCTGAGAGACGCGCCGGGTGCGCAATTGCTGACCCTCAATATTGCCGGTCGTTTCGAAAAGTTCTTCACCAGCAAACTCGATACGTTTGTGCCGAAGATTGGCCTGAAGTGGATGCCGATGGAAGAGTTCGTGTTTCGCGCGACCTACGGCGAAGGCTTCCGTGAGCCCTCCCTCTACGAGTTGTTCGCCTCCGGCCTGACCTATTCGCTCAGCCCCGTGACCGACCCATTGACGGGTAACACCGAGCCGGAGCAGGACGTGACGATTGCCTCCAGTCCG